>JBGCDN010000689.1:0-6715 GCA_045105495.1 Planctomycetaceae bacterium | reverse complement strand
GGCGTTGTGCTTACTGAGATGGGCAAATCCATCCCCGAAAAAGCGCGCGATGCGATGTTGGCTCAAATACCGTTGGGGCGTTTTGCAGAACCAGAAGAAATCTCAAACACCATTCTGTTCCTGTGCAGCGATCTTGCCAGCTACATCACCGGCCAAACCATCCACGTCAACGGCGGCTGGTGGGCCGCCTAAGGAAGCGTTCCGCTTCACCGGTTGGCGGTCGGGATGTTGGGATGGTGTGATCGTTTCTTTGAAGCCGCTTGAGAGTTGGTGAAGCGTATTCTTTTCGCGTTTGTTGGTTTCGGGCGGTATGGATCATCAGAAGATTGATCAGGCAACGGTTGGTGTAAGAACCGAACTTGCGAGAGTCGAACACCATGCGGTCGTCGATTCAACCAACACGCTCGCACTTCAACGCCTCGCGGATGGAACCGAAACTCCATTTCTGATTTCCGCTGATCAGCAAACAGCAGGACGTGGACGAAGTGGCAACAGTTGGTGGTCGCCGCCCGGCGCGATCATGATGACATTGGTTTTGGAACGAACCGAATCAGCGGCCGAACTGCCACCATACTCGCTGGTCGTCGGTTTGGCTGTTCGGGACGCTCTGCAGGCTTTGTCTCCGGACGTTGATCTGAAGGTCAAATGGCCGAATGATGTTTATCTGCAAGACCGCAAGGTGTGCGGAATACTAGTTGAGGTTCCACCCAACAATCGGACTCGATTGGTGATCGGCATTGGCGTCAACATTAACAACTCTGTCATGTCCGCTCCTGACGAACTTCGCCAGCGTGTGGTTTCCATGCGAGACATTCACGGTCACACATTCTGCCGAACAACCGTGCTGGCGAATATCGTCAACGCGGTTCAAACAGAAGTGCTCAACCTCGACTCTGAAAAACTCTGCGAGCGTTGGAGCGAACACTGCTGGCTTACGAGCAAGCTTGTGGGTATCACTCGCGGTGAGAGAACCGACGAAGGAATCTGTCAGGGCATCAACAACACTGGTGCACTGATGCTGCAGCAATCGAATGGGCTGCTTGCCGTATCGTCGGGAGTCGTCACCCGCGCAGAGAACCTCTAGCGTCAAACCCGTTCGAAGGTGAAGTGGGTTCTACGAACCGGGGATCGATTTTGTGGCAAGCAGGATCTCGCGAATCGCTGTGCGGTCTTCTGTTGTCAGGTGGTCGAATTTGTCTGATTCGAATTTGCCTGCCAGCACCTCAAACAGAATCCGATAAACCTCCTTGCGCCCACGATCCGGCAACGCGTCAAACGCTTCGGAGTAAATAAGGAAGCTGCATGGGTAACGGAACAATCGGGTCTTCAAATCGAACTGACGCAGGCTTCGCTTAGCGTCGTCGAACGGGCCTCTGGCTTCGAACTCCGCACAGAAGTTGCTGCTGCCGACAATGGGTTCTGTGAACGTTGTCTGTTTGGTCATCAACAAAGCTTCAACAAGGTCTTCGGCTGCCGACGTGAATCGTCTCTTGGTTGAATCTGATTCGAAGTCCACATCCCGCTCAAGAGCTTCGTTCATGACTTTGGCGTCGTAGATTGTTCGACGAAAACTATAGTTGGCCGCCGTGATTTCGTTGTGAACTCCCACCTGATGAGCCAGCACCATGAGGGCGGCGATGTCGCTGTGTGGCGTTAGATACGGTTCTGTTTTGAACCGCTGGCTTAAGTCGGAAAGGTTGGCTCCGGATTCAACATCCAACGACTCTGGCTTCCGTTTGCTGGTGAGTATCGCGTTCCCCATATGACGCTGATTTCCATGTGAACCGGAGACATACCAGCCGCCCCATCGTTCTTTCAGCGGACTACGATCATTGGTTCGGAACGTCCCTGCCGAAAAGACGGGCATGCCTTTTCGATCAGGAAAAACGGACCGCATAATGTGCCCAGGAACTCGCCGCGTATGCGTCGAAGCATGGCAAATCATGCAATGATCTGTTTGCCGCACGATACTCGGGGCAGGGCCTTCTTCTTCCTGATCGAGCGTGTAAAAGACCGCGCCGAGATTTGGATCGGCCGTCGAGATTTCAATCGCATCGCCATTCTGAACCCACCCCACATAGACGTCGTCGTTGAAGTAAACGGCGCGTGGTGTTTTTGGTGAGATGCGATGTCGTTGGAAGCTGGTTTTCGAGAAAACCAAAGTCTGCGACGATTCAGGAACCTCTAATGCCTGCAGCAGCGACTTCAGATAGCCGTTGGCTTCGTCCTTCTGGAGCCGAACGTCTTTCGATTTGAGCTTCGAGTTCAGCGTTGCAATCGCATCTGTCGGATCCGAATTGGAATACTCAAACGGCGCGCGTTCGAAATCCAATTGTGCAACCGCACTGTTGGAACTGCCGACAAGAACACCAAGTGCGATTGTCACTACAGACCAGAGTGCCGCGCGTTTGTACGATGAATTTGTCTTCATGCTTCTGTAGATCGGTCAGAGACACGACAAGCCAATTGTCAGGCAGAAGTGGCTGTCGATGGTTCTTCAGCGTAGTGTCGGTTGATTAGGTCGTTTTGAATCCAAAGCAACTTGTTGAACGCTCTGATGGTCGCAGCCGTCGCAGCTGGATCGAGGTTCAAGGAGAACACTGTTGCGATGATTGCGTCGGCAACAAATCCCATCAGCACATTCATCTGGACCAGTGGAACCGACAGTCTGTCGCTTCCAAGTCGTGGCGTGTGCATCTTGCCGACGTTGTCGAGGTACTTCACCATTTTTCCGTCGTAAGGATTGCTGACCAGCGCGACCAGGTAGCGAGTGAGATGTTCTTTTCGAAACGCAATCATCTCGTGATCGAGCGTTAGTGATTCCAGATCGACCGGAGCGTCTCCATCGTAACCAGACTGACGCGGGACGAAGTGTCGTTTCGTGGCGTCGTACGTAAACAGCTTTTCATAGACCGCATCGACAAGCGACGGGACGACCGGGCCAAGTAGCGCGGCACTGCCATGGACGGCTTCGATATCTTCCGGACCAAACCCAATAAATTCGGCCAGGTACTCAAAGCGGTACCCAAGGTCTGTTTCCAGTTTCGACTCGTCGATCGTCTTCATGTATTCGGTGTTCTTTGCTTTGTGAGTTCTGAGTCGAAGGTTCTATGCGGACGTTAGATTGTCTGAGCTGAACGAACCCGACTTGGAGAGAACATCATATGCATCGACCGACAACGACGGACATGTCTCGTTCTCGTCGCAGTTTGAGCAAAGGATCTTCAGCAAGTCTGAGGTTGTAACCTGAGGGCCGGTCAGGTTTCGGACGGTCTTTATTCGTGTGCAAATCATGTCTTGTTACTTTCTGATGAGAGCGGTGTGGAGCCCTGAAGGCTCGCAGCGGCGTTTTGTCGAGCCAAAACTCGCAAGTTTTGGCGCAGCTTTCGGGTCGCTTCGCGGGCAGGAGCATCAACCGGTATGCAGGTCGTGTGCCAAAGCGTTTCCCCGCAACTTCGCGCGCCGCCTACGCACACTGACTCCAGAGCCGCGCGACGATCCGCACACTGTGGGCGGGATGGCACAGCCTTGGCGGTGCCAAGTTTATTGCCAATATGTACACTACTGGTTGTGTCAGACAGTCAGATGAGTCATCAATGAAAAGCCCATACACGCCGCTGACCACTGAATCCGAGACCGGCAACGACAAGGAATCGCTATCAGTATTTGGGCGGTTTCACGCACCATTTTACATGGGCTGTGCGTTAGTTATGGGGCTCTCGTCGATTGCGATGCTGTACGTCTCGAGTTCCTCTAGCAGCCGTCGCAGCGTTCGAGCAGCAGCAAACAAGCTGAGGCAGGACCTCCAAGCGAAGCAAGAAGAGAACAACGATCTCAGAACAGAAGTTTCGACCCTTCAGGATAAGATCGCCTACACGAAGCGATTCAGCCATGGAGGTCTTACGGTGTCGTCGAACGTAGTGGGGCCACTCAACGGGTTCTTCATGCTGGTGAGAACCAAGCATGCGATCGGAGCAATTAAGTTCACTGCGAAGGGGAAGTACCCGCAAGCTACAGACGCTGCAACTTACGAGTGGTACTTCTCAGCGGATCCGACGGTTACAGATTTCAACAACGCAGAGCACGGCGAGGGCGAAGTTTATGAGAACTATCACCCAGTCGGTGAACCGGCGCCTGATGGTAGCCAGCGGTGGGAAGACATGGGTAGCAAGCTTCGTGTTCAATTCGGAACCATCGACCTAAAATGGTCTTCCGGCGGATGGCTGTATTGGCAGAAGACACCTGAGATGCAGTTCGCTCCGACCACTGCGGAATCGATTGAAGACGTACGTCTCTACGATCCCGATCGCATGTGGTACGGCCATCCATCCTTCTCATCGAAAGACTTTGACTCGCCACCAAAGTAGTGGCGATGAGGTTTGTGCCTGACCAACTCTGCCCTGACTCGACAACAACTCAGTCTTTGCCAGCAAGCAGTCTCGCCGCTGACATCCATCAGTCGGCACACCAGCAGGGTCCGCGTGCAGACTAGAACCGATGCATACCTTTCTTGTGGCTTCGCATCGCAGCACTAGCAGTTGGAGCGAGTATCAGCCTACAACTGAAATCACAGAACGTAGTCGAGAAAGAGTAAGCGATGGATTTTAGATGTCTGCTAGCCACATTGCTGTTGGTGACCGCAACCTATGCGTCAGCCGCTGACCGACCCAACATCGTGCTCATCATGGCTGATGATATGGGCTACACAGACATCGGTTGTTATGGCAGCGAGATACAAACACCGGTGCTCGATGGGCTCGCTGAAAATGGTGTGCGGTTCACTCAGTTCTACAACACATCCCGATGCTGCCCCACACGGGCGTCGCTTTTGACCGGGTTATATTCGCATCAGGCGGGTATTGGCCTGATGACGGGTGATCGTGGGTACGACGCTTACCGTGGCGACTTGAACAAGAAGTGCGTCACACTGGCCGAGGCGTTGAAGCCGGCTGGCTATCGAACCTACATGTCGGGAAAGTGGCATGTTACGAAACACATTCGCGCCAACGACAGCAATCACAACTGGCCACGACAGCGTGGTTTCGATCGGTTCTATGGAACCATCATCGGAGCTGGCAGCTTCTACGATCCGGCGACGCTGTGTCGGGACAATACCTTCATCACGCCTGAAAACGACCCCGACTATCAACCAGATCGGTTCTATTATTCAGATGCTATCAGCGACAACGCGGTCCTCTACCTGGCTGATCATCATCGCGAACAAAAGGACGAACCGTTCTTCCTCTACGTCTCTTACACCAGCGCGCATTGGCCGATGCATGCGTTTGAGGAAGATATTGCGAAGTACAAAGGTAAGTACGATGGCGGTTTCGAACCCATCCGCGAAGCTCGATACAAACGGGCGATTGAGCTTGGAGTTTTGAACGGTAAGTGGCCAATGTCGCCGTCTGCGTTTGATTGGGACAAGACGAAGAATAAGGAATGGAATAGCCGCTGCATGGAAGTCTACGCGGCGATGGTCGATCGGACGGACCGTGGCATCGGTCGTATTGTCGATCAGATCAAGCAGCAGGGCCAATTGGACAATACCATCATCGTTTATCTGCAAGACAATGGTGGCTGTGCTGAAGGCTATGGGCGACGAAATAACTCAGACAAGAAGCAGTCGTTCAAGCCGCTTGGTCGTGATGGATTGCAAAACAAGATTTGGCCACCCATGCAAACGCGTGATGGCCGTTGGGTTGGAACCGGACCGGAGACAATGCCGGGAGCCGAAGACAGTTTCGTAGCCTACGGTGGCGGCTGGGCCAACGTTTCCAATACACCGTTTCGCGGCTACAAGCACGATGGGTTCGAAGGCGGTATCAGCACGCCGTTCATTGTGCATTGGCTGGATGGAATCAAAGAAACCCGGCGTGGTTCGATCGTGAACGATCCGGCTCACTTAATTGATGTGATGCCCACATTTCTCTCTGCTGCCAACGTCGGCTATCCGCAAAGCAAAAACGGTGCCGATATTCAGCCCATGGAAGGCGTGAGTCTTCTGCCCACACTGAACGGTTCAAGCATCACCCGCGATCAACCACTCGCCTTCGAACACCACGGCAACCTCGCGATGCGTGATGGGAAGTGGAAGATTGTTTCGGCGTATCGGAAGAACCAGCCAACAACGTGGCAACTGTACGATATGGAAGCAGATCGAACGGAACTCAACGATCTCGCCGCAGAACATCCGGAGAAATTGAACGAACTGACGGCCAAATGGCAGGCATGGGCCAAGCGTGTTGGTGTGCAAAAATGGCCGTTCCGAAACAAGCGACAATAATGCTGTCATGACCTCATCTCACCCCACCAACAATCAACACCGTGTCGCCATCATCAGTGCTGGCATCGCCGGACTGACTTGCGCTGACTCTCTTTCGAAGCAGGGGGTCGATGTTACCGTCTTCGATAAAGCCCGAGGCCCAGCCGGTCGCACTTCGACTCGGCGAACGAACACTGGACTTCAGTTCGATCACGGTTGTCAGTACATCTCGCCCAAAGACGAACGGTTCCGTGAGGCTGTCTTGAGTTGGGTTGATGCTGGTGTTGTAGAACCGTGGCATGGCTGCGTTGTTGATCTGCAAAACGGCAAGTCAGAAGAACGAACTGGTTCTAATAGATACGTCGGCGTTCCCGGCATGAACGCGATCTGCAAACACATCGCCGCCAACCTGACAGTTCAAACACAAACTCGCATCACCAGCTTAACGCG
>JBGCDN010000688.1:0-8187 GCA_045105495.1 Planctomycetaceae bacterium | reverse complement strand
GTGGACAACCAGACTATGATCAGCAGACTCAGGCCAATCCACGGCAACAGGCGAGTCCCCGGAGCAGACATTGAGACCAGCAGGATTGCGGTTGCAAGTTCGACCAACATCACCGGCATCACAACATATGTTGTCAGTCGTTGATGCCGAGCTTCGTAATCGACGAAGTGGTCGGAACCAACACTCGAAAACATCGGGTAATGAACAATCTGGACGAACCAAATCAGTCCTGTCATGAAGCAAGTAGTCACGATTTGCGTCAAAAAGACAAACTTCAAAACCGCCTCCCGGAATGCCACACGAGCTAAGAACTCAATCCAACGCATGCGAACTATAGACACCTGAAAGAGAACGGCTCGACCCCATGCCAGAAGGACACACGATTCACCGGCTCGCCCGAGATCACAAGCGAGACTTTGTCGGACAAAAACTCCGCGTCTCGTCTCCACAAGGGCGATTCACTGCGGAAGCGAAGAAGCTGAACGGCACGGTTCTGAACGGCGTCGAAGCGTTCGGGAAGCACTTGTTCTACGAATGGGGTCAAAAAGTCGTTCATATTCACCTTGGTCTCTACGGCAAATTTCGACGTCACAAATTGCCTGTCCCCGAACCACGTGGAGCTGTCCGTGTTCGTTTAATTGGTAACACCTACGGACTCGACCTGAACGGACCAAACTGCTGCGAACTCATCACCGCAGAAGAACAAGCATCCATCGTCGACCGCATCGGACCAGATCCGCTTCGAAAGGATGCTGACCCTGATCGCGTTTGGAACCGTATCAGTCGTAGTCGAGCCGCAATCGGAACACTTCTATTAAACCAAACCGTCATCGCCGGTGTCGGCAACGTCTATCGCGCTGAGATTCTGTTTCTGCTGGGCATCCATCCGGAAACGCCCGGTCGCGAACTAGAACGCGATGAATTCGACAAGCTGTGGGAGACGTGCAGCGAGCTTCTCAAAATCGGCGTGCGCTACAATCGTATCATCGTGGCCGACCCTGAAGACGTCGGCAAACCGCGCAGTAGGATGAATCGAACAGAACGTCTGTTGGTCTATAAGAAGCCCGCCTGCACACGCTGCGAAACGCCCATCGAGACCTCGCTGTTGGGCAGCCGCAAAATGTACGCCTGCCCGGTCTGTCAACCGAAACGCGATTAAGCGCCAACGATTCACAAGATCCACCCCTACCAATAAGTCTTCCCGACCTCCTCGAAGGTGGGTGAAGTGGAACGCTTCTATGCGAAACCTGATTCTGGTTCTTGGCGATCAACTCGACCAAGACTCATCTGCATTCGATGGCTTCGATGCTGACCAAGACGCTATTTGGATGGCGGAAGTCGACGAAGAAGTGACGCATGTGTGGTGTCACAAACTGCGGATCGCCTACTTCTTCTCCGCGATGCGACACTTCCGAGCCGAATGCGAAAAGAAGGGCCGGACGGTTCACTACACCGAGATGCCACAGCAGCCGTCCAAAGACCGAGGCAAGACATTCGGCGAGATACTGAAGAAGGACCTCAAACGGCTCAAACCAGAATCAATCATCATGGTCGAAGCGGGCGATCACCGTGTTCGCGAACACCTGAAGGAGACGGTGGACGATGTCGGCATTGCGTTCGAAGTCCGTGAAGATCGGCATTTCTACTGCTCGATCGATGAGTTCAACGAATACGCCGACGGAAAAAAAAGTCTGCTGCTGGAATACTTTTACCGCAAACTGCGTCGTGATCACGATGTGTTGATGGACGGGAAGGACCCCGTCGGCGGTCAGTGGAATTTCGACCACGACAACCGCGAGAGCTTTGGGAAGAAGGGACCACAGGATGTCCCCAAGCCCAAAGTGTTCAAACCCGACGAAATCACAAAGGAAGTCATCGAACTGGTTGAAGCACGATTTTCAGATCAGCCAGGCAGACTGGATCAATTCACACTTCCTGTCACTCGCCGTCAGGCCAAGGCGTTTCTGAAGCACTTTATCGAACACATCCTGCCCAACTTTGGTCAGTGGGAAGACGCGATGTGGACAGACGAAGCGTTCCTCTACCACTCGCGATTGTCGGCTCCGCTGAACCTCAAACTCATCAGCCCCCGCGAGTGTGTTGAGGCTGCTGTTGTCGCCTACGAGTCGAAGAAGGCACCGCTGAACAGTGTGGAAGGCTTCGTCCGACAGATCCTCGGCTGGCGAGAATTTATCCGAGGCGTCTATTGGAACCGCATGCCGGAATACGAGCAGCTGAATCACTTCAAACACGATCGCGAACTGCCGTCGTTCTTCTGGGATGGCGAAACGGAGATGAACTGCGTAAAGCAATCGATGCAGCACGTGCTGGACCACGGTTACTCGCACCACATCCATCGGCTAATGGTTCTCGGCAACTTCGCGCAGCTGTGGGGGGCGGATCCGAAGTTGTTTCATGAATGGCATATGGCCATGTACCTGGACGCGATCGACTGGGTCTCGCTGCCAAACACACTCGGCATGAGCCAATACGGTGACGGTGGTGTCGTGGGAACAAAGCCTTACTGTTCCAGCGGCAACTACATCAACAAAATGAGCAATTTCTGCGGTGATTGTCGCTTCAATTACAAGAAGCGAGTTGGCGACGACGCCTGCCCATTCACAACTCTTTACTGGGAGTTCATGGACCGCCACTACGACCAGCTGAAAACCAACGCTCGCATGAAGTTCCCCATCAAGAACCTCGAAAAGATGCGCGACAAACCGGGCGAACTCGAAGGTATCCGCGACCGAGCCACAGAATTACGCGACGATTGGACTTCCTAGAGCGAGCGTGAGCTCAATGCCACCGAGTTAGCTTAGCCGCGCGCCCGACCAGTTGGGCAACCTGTTGAAGAACTATAGTAACACGACGCTCCGAGTCGATTTTGCCGGGTTCTTCACGACTCGGAGAGTCGTGTTACATTCTTCAACGTCCTGTTCGACGAAAGACACGCCCTCAAAAACCAAGGTAAACAGAAGCATGGACGAGCAACTACATGCCGCCGCCGTCGCCATTCAAAAAGCGGACGTAGACTCACTGAATGCGATCCTCGCTTCGACATCTGATTTGCCAGCCTTGTTGGCAGCGAAGGTAAATCGCCGAGACATTAGCAACCACGCAATCGGCTATGACATGACGCTGCTTCAAATCGCTTCGCTTCGGAAGCGGAACGACATCGACATGTCCGTCGCGCTGTTGGATGCGGGAGCGGAAATGGATTTCCATTCCGCATGCGGTTTGGGCGTGGTCATTGAGATCGGTTCTCAGCTCAACTCAGAACCAGATTTGCTCTCATCCTCAATCGACAGTTACTACCCGATTCAATTCGCGATCACTGCGTCGCAAGTGGAATCGATGAAGACCCTGCTTGAGCACGGTGACGACCCTAACCGTGAACTTAAGAAAGTGGCGTACTTCGGTTGGGAAGACGATTACGACATCTGTCAGCAAACGCCGTGGCGACCGATTCACATGGCGTCACTTTGGGCATTCGGCGAGTCGCGGATCGGTGTCGCTCAATGCTTGCTGGATCATGGCGCTGATCTAAATGCGGTATCGCCTCTTTCTGGCAACTGTCCGCTTCATCTGGTCGCCATGTCGGGCCGAACACACATGATTCGGCTCTTCGCAGAACAAGGTGTTGACGTGAACTTTCCAACTCGACCCTATGAACCGATTTCCGTTCCTGACGGCGACCAGGGGCCCATTCCAGATTGCCACGACTGCACAGCTCTGATGATTGCGGCTGCAGAAGGCTTCGACGAGGCAACTCAGTGCCTGTTAGAACTGGGTGCGGATGCAAACGCCAAAAACAGCCTCGGGCAGACCGCACTGGATTTAGCAAAGAAGCGTTTTTGGAACGGCCAACCGTACGACCGCGTTATTCAACTGCTGAACAGCTAGACAACCGTGGCTGGACTTAGCTACCGAACGGACGCGAAGATCTAATCGTCGTCGCCAAACATTGATTCTGGTTCGCCGTCGTCGTCAGATTCGATCAGGCCTCGCAGTTGAGCAACATCTGGTTTCTCAGGTTGTTCAAGCTCAGACAGATCCACGATCTTTGGTTCCGGCAAAATGAGAGTCTTCTTCCGAGCCACCGGCTTCTTCACTTCCGGAACGGTTGGGATCGTCAAGGAAGCGGTTGGTGTTGTGACTGGCCTTTGCTTTGAAACGGTGACAACCGGGACATCAGGCAATGCAGGCGGCTGAGACGCCTCTGCTGTTGGTCCGTCCGAGTTCTTCAATGAAGGCAACTTCGACTTGATGGTTTCCAGCGAATCTCTGATAGCAGCGCGGAGTGTTTTCTTGGATGGCTTCTCGGGGGTTGCGTCTTTCTGGTCATCGACCGCGACGTATTCACCCGGTCGCAGGTCAGCGTATCCGGAATGACGAAGCTGAATGCCAACCACGGCCATCATGACAGCAATCAGTGCTGCGCAAATGTGGTTCCGACGTTGGTCAAGAAACTGACGCAGGTTGCCAATACATGCGCAGAACCATCGAAACAGCCGAGCTGGCGTGGTGATGACATACCAAATTGCATCGCCGATTGCGCGAAACATGAGACCGTCCCTGGTTAAAGCCTGCGCAAGCCCGCAGCGCGTTCCTCTGTAAGAGATCGGACTCTGGCGTGATAAGCCTTGAGGGTTAGTCTGGTTGTGCGGCTGCCCATGCCACGCCAGATCGCTGCAACTGGCGAAAGATGCCGATACAGATCGATGTCTGCTTCACTTCGAGCTTCGCGTGGCCATGCCCAAAACAAACGGGATTGTGTCCAAAATCGAATCCTCCATATAACGCAGACCTCGCGCGAGACAGGGATCCGCCTGCGCGCATTGATTTATTCTGAATCCGTCGTTGGAGGGAACCGATGCAACGGAATTCGATTCGACAATATCACACCACACACGCTGAATGGACCGCCCACGCGTTCGTTTTAGTTTGTCTTGTGGGTGTCACCATTGCCGGTTGTCGTACCACACCGATCACAAACCGGCGACAAGTGCTGAACCCACTGGTTTCCGAATCCCGTGAGGTCGAAATGGGAGTCACGGCCTACAACGAAATGTTGAAGGAAGAACGTCCATCGGCAAATCAGCGATACGCTGAAATGGTAGAACGTGTTGGTCGTCGAATTGCAGCGGTGGCTGACAAACCGGACTACCAATGGGAGTTCAAACTCATCCAATCGCCGCAGCAAAACGCGTTCTGTCTGCCTGGTGGGAAGGTCGCTGTTTACGAAGGCATACTGCCAGTCTGTAAGAACGAAGCAGGCCTTGCCGTGGTGATGGCTCACGAGATTGCTCACGCCACGGCTCGCCACGGTGGCGAACGCATGGCCCATGACACACTGGCGAATGCTGGCAAGACAGTCCTCGCCCACCTGACGCAGACCGCGCCAGAGAAGACTCAGCAGATGATTCAGACTGCGTACGGTGCTGGTTCAAAGTACCTCGGGATCCTGCCTTTCAGTCGCAAACATGAATCCGAAGCCGACCATATTGGCCTGATTTACATGGCGAAGGCTGGCTACGACCCACGCGAAGCGCCGCTGTTTTGGGAACGGTTCGGACATGCCAGCGAAGGACAACCGGCCGAGTTCCTGTCGACTCACCCGTCACACGGACGTCGTAGTTCAGAACTGGAGGAACTATTACCAGAAGCTCTACGGCACTACGAAACGGCTCCACAGAAGATTGGTCGAGGCGAAGACTTGTAGGTCCGAAGCGTCTTCGCAACGACAACCAGACACTTCCACGAAGGCCGGCACAGACAATGTGTCGGCCTTCTTTCGTGCGCAAAAATACCAATCGCGCGCGGAGGAATAATTGGCAGCTTTGAGCACTGCGAGTCGTGTTCTGCCGATCTCATTTCATGCCTTCGGTGCTTCTTGCCGCAATCAAACTGCATGCGATGATCCTGCGGCAAACTGAAGCCTTTGAACGCTCCGACGTATGGACATGGCGTCCTAAGATTCGATATCTAGCCGCCCAACACGTTCGACCTCTCTCCTCTTCGTCGCAACGTGACTGACAAGAATTTGATTCAGGAACCTAACGACTCCACCACCAAAGTCAGACACGCGGCAGCCACTTTTGAACGACCGTAAAGTGCCCTTCGGGTTCTGTCGATCATGACCATTTCAACAGCTGGCTAAAGTTTTTGGTCTTTCTGGGCCGACAAAAAACTGAAACCGGGACCGTGCGCTCCGCCGCTCACGATCCGTCAGGGAGGATTGAATGGCGATAACTAAGATTAGTGAAGACATTCTGCAGACCTGGCTTGATTTCAAGCAGGATCAGACTGACCAGTCTCTGCGGAACCGTCTTATCGAACGATATTTCCCGCTTGTGAAATACAACGCGGAACGCGTTTGGGCAAAACTCCCCGAGGGGGTTGACCTGAACGACTTGATCTCCGCCGGCGTCTTCGGACTCATGGACGCGATCGAGGCATTCGACCTTGAACGCGGAGTGAAGTTCGAGACCTACTGCGTGCCGCGAATTCGCGGAGCCATGCTCGATGAACTTCGGACGATGGACTGGGTTCCTCGTTTGGTTCGAAGCAAGGCCAGCAAGTTGGAGGCCGCTCGCAAGAAGGTCGAAGCCGAAGTCGGTCGTCCGCCAAAGGACGAAGAGATCGCCAATAGGATGGATCTTACATCGACTGAATTCGACAAGCTCAAGAACGACGCCAACGCTGTCAATCTCGTAAGCCTCAACAAGAAGTGGTACGAGACAGACAGCTACAAGGATGTCCGCGAGATCGACATCCTTCAGGACATCAAAGGCGAAGACCCAACCACCTGCATTCAGAAGCTCGATCTGATGAAGCTGGTGACCAAGGGCCTAAACCGAAACGAACGACTCATCATCATTCTTTACTACTACGAAGAGTTGACGATGAAAGAAATTGGTTCGACACTGGGCCTGTCGGAATCACGCGTCAGCCAGATGCACTCCAGCATCGTCGGCCGCCTGAAGACTCAGTTCCGCCGACGTCGACCCGAATTCGACTAGGCAACGGCTGTTGCATCGGTGTGCGGCAGCGACGTTGCTGCACTTAGCGGTAAGTAAGAAGCCTCGTTCATAACGAGGCTTTTTCCTTGCGCGGTGCGGTTTGCGACTGCGTTCAATCAGACGCGTGGAGTTCGTTCTACCTGAGCCGAATGAACCCACGCGAAAACAACATACCCTACTGATCGCCTTCGCGCCGTTCACGGTTTGCTCGAACCAGCATACGCTTCACTTCTTCCAGGGTGACCTTGTGCAAATCGACGTTGGCCTGCACCAAAGCATCGATCACGTCAAAGCCAGCCTGCTCTTCGAGTATCTGAATGGCATTCATTTTCTTGTCCATTTGTCCAAGCCTTTGGTCAGGTCATCCAGCAATTGCTTGCGTCAGATGACTCCATTGCTGATGATCAGCACTGGTACGCGGGTTAAGGCAACCTGCGTACCAAACACCTTCCAAGTTCCCTCCACATTCTGTTTCCGTTCCATCCCGAATTCTGGTAACGACTTCGGGAGAAACCGATCAGCAACCAACGCAAGTTGGCATCCACCGTAAACGGCAAGTGTCGTCGACCTGATTGCAACCGTGGCGTCGAGTTGATTGACACTCAAGACTCCCCGAGCCAGAGACGACTCGGGTTTGTGTTCCTTCCAATCAAGACTGCAAGAATGACATTTAAGTCTGCTTCAATTGCTACTACGCGCGGCATGCTTGCCGTTACATCTTTTTGCTCGCTTCTTCTAGATCCCTGCGCAGCGCACGCAGACGAGCATCCGATCATCCCGGGTTTCGAACGCTTTCATGAGAATGCGAACGCGGTCGAAATGGGAAACCTCTTGCTAAGCGAACTGCGCTGCGCCGCTTGCCACGAGGGCTTGCCAACTGCAGCACATCCGCGGATGGCTCCGAATCTGCAAGACGTCGGCAATCGACTGCGCCCAAAAGCCATTCAGGCAATTGTGTCAGCACCGCACTCGGTGAAACCGGGCACACTTATGCCATCGATGTTGCCGGACGCTGAGCGAGATAAAGCAGCCGAAGCGATTACTCACTTTCTGGTTGGCGACAGTCAGTTGATTGACACCCCGCCGACTGGATTTGTTCGCGGAGAAAAGTTGTTTCACGAACTCGGCTGTGTCGCCTGCCACTCCCCCATGCGTGAGGGCG
>JBGCDN010000687.1:0-9561 GCA_045105495.1 Planctomycetaceae bacterium | reverse complement strand
ACGCGTCCGTCGGACTTCTCCCAATGCCCAGCGTGCTGGCCTACTACGCCATCTTTTTCTTCTTCGGAGCCATCTACTGGGACATGGACGACCGCAACGGGCAACTCGGACGCTGGTGGTTCATCAGTCTCCCCATCGCTTTGCTCGTAGTCTTCCCGATTGGCTACGACGTGGTCTCAGGAGCATTCAGAATCATCCCACGGTTCGACAACGAATCCACGAACGCCCTCGTTGGCAACTTTCTGCAAGCTACATTCGCGTGGCTGCTGGCCTTCGGTTCAATCGGCCTGTGCCGACGGTTGCTTTCGCGCGAGAGCAAGGCGCTGCGGTACATCTCAGACTCGTCATACTGGCTGTACCTTATCCATCTGCCGTTGGTGCTTCTGGCACAGTGGTTCGTGAAAGACTGGCAGGCTCTGGCGTTGTTGAAATTCGCCGGAATCGTGATTGTGGTCTCCGTCTTCCTGCTGGGCACATACGAGTACGGCGTTCGATATACAATCATCGGCCGCATGTTGAACGGGCCACGAATACGGTCTGGCCCAACGGCGTAGTTCATCCCGACTCGCGATCTTTGGTGTCGGCGCTTGCGGCGCGGGTTGTCGTTAAGTCGTTGCGGTGGACTGTTAGACAGAAGACATCTCCTGCAACTTGCCTCGGGACAATCGGAGAGAGAGTGAGAGCCGCTTGAACCGGCTTTGCATTCTCTGGCCTCACCCGGCGGTGCGCGAAGGCCGGCGGCTGGTTGTCACAGACATTCTGATATCAGCCGGAGAAGAAGTTGTTGAACGCCTTCGCCGTTCTAGAATCGGACAAAGAGAGGCGACCACAGAGGGTCAGTAGGAGGAAAGACGGTCCAGGCACGGACAAACGCTCACTCGCAGGCATTGAGGACTGGCGATGACAAGTGACAAAGAAAACGCAGTCGAGCATGCGGGCCGGGATGGACCGTTCGCCGAGGCGACCGCGGATGGCGATCCGACTTTCGTTGTAGGACTTGGTGCATCTGCGGGAGGACTCGAAGCATTAGAGCGAGTGTTCCGGTTGATGCCGCTTGATACTGGAATGGCCTTTGTTGTCATTCAGCACTTGTCGCCCGATTTTGACAGCATGATGGACGAGCTGCTGAATCGTCAGACCACAATGCCGGTTCACATAGTCGAAGACGGAGTCGAAATTCGGGCCAACGCGGTGTATCTCATTCCGTCCGGTAAAGAGATGATCATTTCGCATGGTCGGCTCTTGCTAACCGACAAGGATCCACGTGATGGCTTGTCGTTGCCGATTGATCAGTTCTTCCGATCGTTGGCCAGTGATTACAGCGATCGTTCGATCGGAGTCGTACTGTCCGGAACCGGCAGTGATGGTTCCCGCGGCATCTGCGACATTCACGAGGCCGGAGGTCTGGTCATCGCCCAGACAGAAGAAACCGCGAAGTTCGACGGAATGCCTCGAAGCGCGACCGAAACGGGCGTTGTTGATCTCCTTCTGTCACCCGAAGACATCGCGCCGACGCTGGAGCGATATGCGAAGAACCCGGTCATTGGCGACCTGCCACCGACTGAAGAAGTGATTCCGGTTGATGAAGATTCGCTGAATCGGCTGCTGCGATTACTGCGAGTATCGCACGGAATCGACTTCTCATTCTCCTTCTATAAGCCCGGCACAGTGCGCCGCAGGATTGAACGGCGACTGCTACTGAATCACGCGACGGACTTTGAGCAGTATGTGAATTATGCTGAGCAGGACCCTGAAGAGTTAAATTCGCTGTACCGTGATCTGCTGATCGGGGTGACACAGTTCTTCCGAGATCGTGATGCATTTCAGATTCTTGAGTCGCAGGTCATCCCTGAATTGATTGCAGTTCATCCTGAGGATGAAGAGTTCCGAGTTTGGATCGCCGGCTGTGCCACAGGCGAGGAAGCGTACTCTCTGGCAATTCTGCTCGACGAAATTTCGATGCGAATGAAGAAGCCGCTCGACTTTCGCATCTTTGCAACAGACGTACATAAGGCGTCACTCGACTTTGCCAGTGCAGGGGTGTACCCAGAGTCGTCATTGGGTGACATCTCAAGCGAACGTCTGTCACGCTACTTTGAACCAAGAGGTAGTCACTACGCGGTCGCTCAATCGCTGCGACGTATGGTGGTCTTCGCCCAGCACAACATTATCAAAGATGCACCGTTTACAAAGCTGGACCTGATCTCGTGTCGCAATCTTCTCATCTACCTACAGCCCACGATACAAAAGAAGGCGATCTCGCTGTTTCATTTTGGTCTGCGTACAGGTGGAACCTTGTTTCTTGGTCCCAGTGAGAACCTCGCTGATCTTGAGACAGAATTTACGACGATCGACCGGCATTGGAAGATATTCAAGAAGCGACGTGACGCGCGGTTACCGATGGATATCCGGCTTCCGCTCTCACCTGGAGCTACCAATCGCCTCCCAAGTCCAACCTCGATCGGCAACCGGCCTCAGCCTGAATCAGAGCTGTTGGAGCTCTATCACCAAGTGCTCGATCAATGCGTCCCGACGGCGGTGCTGATTGACGAGCAGTATCACGTGCTGCACATCTTTGGAGATGCCGATCGCTACCTCAAGCTCCAGCGAGGGCGTCCGTCCTACAGCTTGTTGTCGCTCCTTGATAACGACGTAAGAACTGCATGCGCTGGTGCGGTTCAGAGGGCGACGAAAGAGCAGAAACAGGTCGCGTATTCCGGGATTCGACTTGAGCGAGACGATCAGTCAGTTGAACTGCGGCTCACAGTTTCCCCGCTCCAATGCAAGCGTTCAGAGACACAGCACTTGTTGGTTCGGTTTGATGAGCTTGAGTCGCTGCCTACTACCGCGATTGATGCGGAGGTCGAAACCGTCGATATCGGCGAGGTATCTCGCGAGCGAACGGAACTACTTGAATTAGACTTGCGGCGAACTCGCGAAAGCCTGCAGGCAACAATCGAAGAACTTGAGACCAGCAACGAGGAACTGCACGCTACGAACGAGGAGATCGTTGCCAGCAACGAAGAGCTTCAATCAACAAACGAGGAACTTCACTCGGTCAACGAAGAGCTGTATACGGTTAACGCCGAATACCAACGCAAGATCGCCGAACTCACAGAGCTCACTGGCGACATGCAGCACCTTCTGGAATCGACCGACGTTGGCACGGTGTTCCTCGATGACCAACTCAGCATACGCAAGGTCACACCGCGCATCGCGAGGACGTTCAATATTCTAGAGCAGGACATTGGCCGGCAGTTTGAAGGCTTCTCGCACAACATCGACCACCCCGATCTGATGTTGGACATTCAACGGGTCCTCGAGTCCAGTGAGCCAGTTGAATGCGAAGTCCAGGACCGTCGCGGCCAATGGTTCTACCTACGCATCCTGCCGTATCGATCGCGCGGCGCCACAGACGGCGTTGTGGTCACGCTCATCGACAGCCAGGCTTTGCACGATGCCCGTACTGAGCTTCGGGAGACAGAGCTGCTACTTCAATCGATCCTTGATAACGCGCCATCGTTTGTTTTTGTTCGCGATGAAGCTGGGCGTTACCTCCTTGTGAATCACGAGGCGAATCGTTGGTTTGGGGTAGACGCCAAAGTAGTGAAGGGAAAAACAGATCACGACTTCCTGCCAAAGTCGGTAGCCGATCGGCTGCAGGTACTGGAACGAGAAGTCATCGTGGCAGATGAGTCGCGCGAGACAGAAATTGTCTTACCCGGTCGGAACGAGGCCCCTGCTTCGACGTGGCTGATGACGATGTTTCCCCTGCGGAAAGAAAACCAACGAGTCGCCTGCGTTGCCGGTATCGCGACCAACATTACCGCTCGCAAGCTGGCTCAGAATCAGGTTCAACGAAGCCTTCAACAGCGAGACCAGTTCCTTGCAATGCTCAGCCATGAACTTCGGAACCCGCTGAGTGCGATGCAAAATGGATTGAAATTGATCGAACGCGAGACGGACGGACCACCGGCTCCACCGTACACACGCGCAATGCTTCAAGATCAGGTTCAGCAAATGTCTCGTTTGCTGGACGACCTGCTCGACGTAACCCGGATCGAACATGACCGCGTTGACTTACGCAAATCACCGGTGGATCTTGCAGCGATTTGTCGGCTCGGCCTGGCCGCGGTTGAATCTCGATTCGAAGAGCGTGCGATTGAGCTGGAAGTCACCGGGCTCGACGAAGAACTGACGGTTTTTGGCGACCCAACTCGCCTCCAGCAGATCCAAACCAACCTGCTGATCAATTCCGTCAAATACACACAGCCGGGAGGCAAGGTCCGCTTCTCACTCGCGAGAGCGTTGGGCTCTGCCGTCATGACGGTGAGTGACAATGGTGCCGGCATCTCAGAAGCTCTACTACCACACATCTTTGAACTGTTCACACAGGCCGACGACACACTCGATCGAGCTGAAGGGGGAATCGGTGTTGGTCTTTCACTGGCCGAATCACTCGTCGAACTGCACAACGGCACTATCGAAGTGAGGAGTGAAGGACCGGGTCGTGGCAGTGAGTTCATTGTGCGACTGCCGCTCACCAAGGCTGTCGAACCCGAAGTGACCACAACCATAGAAGACCTCGGGCAGTTGCCGTCCTTGTTTCTCGTCGAAGACAACGATCACTTGCGCAACACTTTGAGTGCATTGCTGATTGATGCTGGCTACCGAGTTCGTGCCGAAGACAATGGTGCCGATGCGATTCAGAGGATCTGTGAAGAACCTCCGGATGTTGCGATCGTTGATCTTGGGTTGCCAGAGATCGACGGCTACGAAGTCGCAAGAAGGCTACGCAAGAAATTCAGTCGTGAAAAACTAACGTTGCTCGCCGTGACGGGCTACGGTCAACCCGAAGATCAACAAGCCGCCATCGAAGCCGGGTTCGACCAACACTTAGTGAAACCAGTTGAACTGGACGAGCTTAAACGTGTGTGTTCAGAACTTGTGAATCGACACAAGAGTGAGTGAGAACGGCAGTCCGTCTGATCAACGCTGAATGACGAGACGTAGCGGAGTCTGTTTCAGTACTAGACTGCCACATTTAACGAAACCTAAACGGTGCAAAAGCTTTACGACTATGACCACGCAGGCCACAATCAGAATCTTCATCGTCGAAGATCATCCGATCGTGCGCGATGGGTATGAGCTTTTGTTGGCGTCAGAGGATGGTATCGAACTGTGTGGTTTTGCGAGCAAGGAACAGGACGCCCTGGACGGGATGCGTCGAACGAAACCAGATGTCGCAATTATTGACTTACAACTCGATAACGGCGGCAGCGGCCTGGAACTTATCGAGCAAGTCAAGAATGAGATACCGTCCGTTCGTATGTTGGTTGTTTCAGCGAGTGACGAAAGTCTGTTCGCCGAACGCGCGAT
The DNA here is from genome assembly GCA_045105495.1 of Planctomycetaceae bacterium. Taxonomy (GTDB): domain Bacteria; phylum Planctomycetota; class Planctomycetia; order Planctomycetales; family Planctomycetaceae; genus CAYNWT01. Next base: position 4,182 of record JBGCDN010000687.1, on the reverse strand, counting down.
TGCCGCAGGAGCATTGGGCTACCTCAGCAAGACGTCAGGCAGTCAGTCGTTGGTTGAAGCCATTCGACAGGTCTCACAAGGTGAGATTGTTCTGAGTCCCGAGTCATCGAATCGCGTGCTAAAAGCGCGATTGGGGCATAATAAGAAGTCCGTGGGCGATGTCAGTTCACTCACCAACCGTGAGATTCAGATTTTCCGACTGCTTGGCGAAGGCGATCGTTCGGCCGTGATAGCGGAGAAGTTGCTCATCAGCCAACGAACCGTTGAGCGACATTGCGAGAACATCAAGCAGAAACTGAATCTCCCATCCGGCCGAGAACTACTGCGTCGCGCGACACTATGGCTACAGGTGAATCAGTAGTCAGTAGTCGCCATCGACAGAATTCTCTCAACCATGGAAGGCTCGCGAATGGGGGAATCCCCCACACAAGAATGGCGGCGACTCGGTATATGAATCCCGCCAACACATCTCAAAATCACTCTTGTACGACCGAAGGATCGACGGTCACCCATACAAGGAGGATTGAGATGTTGGTTTTGAGCCGAAAGGTTGGGGAGCGAATCGTTATCGGAGAAGATGTCGAACTGGTGATATTGCAGGTCGCTGGCGGCAAAGTAAAAATCGGCATCTCAGCGCCGAAGAGCGTGTCTGTCCATCGAAGCGAAATCATTGCTTCCACCCGAAGCCTCACAGTCGCGGCCAACCGCTAAGGATGGGCTAGCCAATTCCCTCACAACGACTGTGCGTCGATATGAGTTTGCCCACGCCGAACGAGGAAGACACGTTGATGAGTGAGCTGACGAATCAACAATTGAGACGCGAGCTGCATGAAGTCCGGAACCGCCTGTACTCGCTCAACCTCTCGCTGAGAGCCGCGAAGAATCAGCTCGAACGGGGTGATTCTACACAAGCACTCGAGGCGATAAACGCGGCGATCTTACGGGCGGAAGACTTCAAGAATGAATGATCTTGGTTGTGGTGAAGAGCTCGAAGGAATCATGCAGAGGTCTGACTTTTAGTCATTCAAGAGCCTCGCCTGCTGGGCACGAATTTCAAGACGCCAACTACTCGATCGCTTTCGACAACCAGATAATCGCGCGGCCGTCTTGGCTGCCCGTGATGACAGAGCGGCCATCTGGTGAGACTTTGACTGAAGTCACTTCGCGAGAGTGGCCATTGAGAGTCAGGATTTCTTTCCCTGTTACTGGGTCCCAAAGCTTGGCAGTGTAGTCCTTGCTTCCGGTAAGGACCCGCTTTCCATCGGGCGAGAAGGCGACGCAGGTGACACCCGCTGTGTGACCACCCAGAGGTCTGCTAAGTCGTTCTACACAAGTCATGGCATTCCAAACGCGAGCCGTCGTGTCTTCACTACCAGTGATGACCCACTCACCATCGGGAGAGAAAGAGGCAGACGTAACAGCCCACTCGTGCCCTTTGATGACACCTGTTTGCTGGCCGCTTGTCGCGTCCCAAATCCTGGCGGTCCGGTCTGATGAAGCTGTCAGCAAGAACCGGTCGTTCGGATCAAACTCAACGCTATTAACAGCCCCCTCGTGCCCTTGAAGACTTCGCAGGTACTTTCCGGTTCCGGATTCCCAAAGAGCCACCGTCCCATCCGCGCTGGCAGTCGCGACGAGGTTTCCATCGTGAGAAAAACTCACTTGTGACACACCAGCTTTGTGCTCGCTGTTTAGCTTGTGGATGGCTTTTCCTGTTTCAACGTCCCAAATCTTTGCCGAGTTATCCCAGCTGCCTGACACGATTTTTGAACCATCTGGCGAAAACACTGCTGACGCGACCGCAGCATGTGGCGCAAGGCTAAGTTGTTCTTCTGCAGTCGTCGCGTCCCAAACTCGAGCGCCGTTGCCACCGACCGTTACGATTTGATTTCCGTCGGGCGATAGCGTGGCCGACCATACAAGACCTCCTTGTTCATTCAGGTCCAGGAAGGCCTCGCCAGAGTTCTTCCCAGACTGAACCGACCTCAGTTCGTTTCCGGTCAGCGTCCACTTGCGAACTCTTTTCTTTTGTGGATCGACGGTAAGCACAGTCCTGCCGTCGGCAGCCACGCTGACCGTATTTGTGGTATCGCCAACTTCGCCGAACTTGCCAAGTTCGACACCGGAACTCGTATCCCAAAGACGCACGAGCCCATCAGCACAGACAGTAAATGCCTGGCCCGTGTCCGGAACAATCGTCAGCGCGAGAACTGAATCGGGGTGTTTGAGAATCCGATCAGCTACCTCTTCACCCGTCTGCAAATTCCAGCAGCCGACAGAATTGTCGCCACTTGCTGTAAGAACATGTTGACCATCCTGAAGGAATTCAATGGCAGTGATCCGCCGCGTATGCAAATCAAGTCGGTGAACAACGCTGCCAGCGTCGCGGTCCCAAACGACGCATCGGCCCCGGGCATCGCCGGTCACAAGCGTTTTGCTGTCGGTTGATATCGCAACGGACGTTACCTGAACCTGATGACCGTCCAAGTGGTGTAATCTCTGGCCAGTATTCGCATCCCACAGATTAGCGGCATTTCCATCGCCTCCGGTGAGGATCCACTGACCATCCCGCGAAAGTGCAATCGCCGCGCTACGACCGGTTCCTTCGATTTTGAGTGTCTCTGTGCCCGTTCGCAGATCCCAAACACGGGCCGTGTTGTCTACTGCGCCAGTCAGCAGCTTCTGCCCATTTGGAAAGAAGGCGACAGACGATGCAAGAAAGCTGTGTCCCTCTGCAAGAGTTTGGACCGACTTACCCGTCTCAGCATCCCAAATCATCGCGCTGCGATCTCGACTGCAGGTAACGACAGACTTGGAATCCGCTGAGAACCCAACGCCAAGCACCGCATCAGAATGCCCGGTGAGAACCCGGCCTGTCAGGACGCGGAGTTCTTCGTAGTCGGAAATGGCCCATGTTTTGATGTGTTGGTCGTGGCTGCCTGATACAAGCTGTCGACCGTCGGGATGGAACGCGATTGAGCGAACCCAACGATCGTGGCCACGAAACGTCTTCACCGCGCGGCGGGTTGTGATATCCCAAAGCTTCACGGTGTTGTCGTGGCTGCCACTCACCAGCATTTGGCCATCGCTGGAGAACCGAACATCTCGTACCGCTGCAGTGTGTCCATCGAACGCGTTGAAGCTTGGTGGCGCCACAGTTTCACCAGCAGCCAGCTTAGCGTAGTTATACGGCTGAACCTTTGCGGGGTCCCAAAGCAGCACACGGTTGTCTTCCCCCGCGCTCACAATGTGCTTGCCGTCCGGAGAAAATCGAGCCGAATAAACAGGGCCTTCATGTCCAATGAAGGGAGCCGAACGCGAACCATCGGCAGTCTTCCAAATCAAGCATGTCCCGTCCTGACTTGCCGTGACGATTTGTGATTCATCCGCTGAGAAATCGGCCGACCAGACCCACCACATGTGGCCAGCCAACGTATGAATTTCATTCCCTGTCGAAAGGTCCCACAACCGCGCGGTCTTGTCGAAGGAACTGGTCAGCAGTTGACGTCCGTCCTTCGAAAACTGCACGCTTAGCGCTGGTTCAGTGTGGCCTTCAAGTGACTGCAGGCGTTCACCAGACTCGACATCCCAAATACTGACGAACCCGTTCTTGTCGTCACTAGCCGTCGCAATGCGCGTTCCATCGTTAGAGAAAGCCACTCCATAGACGAAGGTTCCTTCGTGCTGAAAAGACTTGAGAAGTTCGCCAGTCGCGAGGTCATGTAACCGAGCAACGCCGTCCCAACCACCACTCACGATGCGCTGTCCATCTCGGGATACAGCGACGGAATCGACAGGCGCGTTCGCGTTCATTGTCTGGCTGCTCTGGCTGCACAGGTGCATCAATCGCCCCCACTCCCAGTTTCGCAGATCAGGGCGACAACGCTGCAGTAGCTGAACGGCGCTATCAAACGCGTTCTCTTCGATCTTCGCTGCTGCCAACCCAATCTGAGCAATATAGGCTTCGTATTCTTCAGCTTGCTTGGCTTGCTCAGCGCGTTTGCGTTCGGCGACGGCAGCTTCCGTTGCTTCGAGAGCTTCTTGTCGTTTTGTTTCCGCGTCCTTGCGAGCAGCATCGGCGGCCACTTTCGCTTCGAGCGCTTCGGTTGTCTTCTTCTCTGCCACACCCTTTGCGACGATTGCACTTTGACGTTGAACGTCGGCTTCGTCGCGTTCTTTACT
>JBGCDN010000686.1:0-8354 GCA_045105495.1 Planctomycetaceae bacterium | reverse complement strand
TGTTGTGGAACGCTCTGGCCTTCGGTTCGACCTCGGAACAGGGTGATGGCGATTGGGTACTAAGCGTGGTCCATGCAGCCTCCGATCCAACAAAATAAGGCCACCGGTAGTAGCCATCACGCTCCGCCGTGATGAGCGGCGCGGGGGAAGATTCGAACTACGGCCCACTGTCGGTCGGAGAGCCAAGATTCGTGCCAGGCGATTCTTCAAGCAGGGCCATCATTCGGATGTTTCCCGTTCGATCGTTCCGGTACTGGGTGGAGAATGTTGGCCCTGTCGTGCCTCGTCACGGCGGAGCGTGACGGCTACGTTCAACGCCAACGGCGTTGCACATCAGAGCCCAGCGTCGCGACAGCGGACGCTGGGTTGGCGGATCAAGGTTTGCGTCTACCTCGAAGAGGTTGCACAACGTGGCTCGGTCGGTTTGTGGAACCCCATTCGGGGTACGGCTCGGTCGGTGGACTCCTACCCAAGGTGCGCTTCGCGACCTTGGGCTTTGATGTGCACGCCGTTGGCGTTCGGCTCGACCTCGAACAGGGTGGCAGCGATTGCTCGCAATCGGGGTGGCGGAGCCACACGAGGTTCGCAGCCGAAGTTCTCATCAGTCGTGACGCCGAGACCTCGCCCAAGCATGTGCGTCAGGCACAGCCTGACCTACTTTCACTGTTGAGAAGAGCCGGGGTCGTGTCGAGAATCGCTCAGTCACGACGAGCACTCTGAGCGTTCATCATGCCGACTGGCCCGGGTTGAGCCGGTTCATTCGCATCGAACGAAGCGTGACCGTTCACGGCGAAACAACAACGTCGGTGACATACGCAATCAAGGTCCACGCCTGCTTACTTCTCAGTACATACTCGAATCTGCCTTGGCTGGTGATGACAATACAACACCATTTCGATTCTCAACTCTCGTTGTATCGTAGCCATGCTGTTCGTCATCCTGCTGTTACTTTCGCCTCAGGACCGTCACGTTTTCCGCCCCACTGCAAGGCCTGATTCGGATTGGGCTGCTGCGTCGAGTTGGAAGCGAATTAATCGCACACCCACAGCGATTGATCGAGTCCGAGTATCCGGAGACCAAGGTGAGACACGTTCCGTGGTCATCGAAGAGAACGCTCACGCCGAAGCTGCCAGCCTGTTCGTGGGAGAAACTGCTGATGGGTATGGAGTCCTAACGGTACACGGATCGCTGACGGTTGGTTCCTCAGATGAAACCGAAGACGCTCAGGCTGGGCGGATTACGGTTGGCCGGAATCACGGTAGGGGTCATCTCATCCAAAACGGTGGCGAGGTTTCAGCGGATTCTGTTTGGCTTGGGCTCAACAAGAGCAGTCGCGGAGAGTGGTTGCTGAACGGTGGGACGCTGCACATTGCGAAGAGTTTGCACCTGGCTCCGACCAAGAACACGTCCGGGTTGCTGGAGCTTAAAGCTGATGCGGGTGTTGAAGTGAAACGACTGCTTGTCGGGAAAGGCAATGCACGGATTCGACTTGAAGCCAGCGGAACCAGCACTCCCACGATCCACGTCTCGGGCCGCAGCCAGCTTGGCGGTTCACTCCGAGTGTCGCTTCCAAGTCAGTCACTTCCTGATGAAGTCGTGCTGATTCGAAATGACGGGATCACTTTGGGTGGCTTCCGTCGACTTCGTATCTCCACGGCTACAAACTCGCACTACGAGCTGACCTATTTCGGGGGCGATGGAAACGAAGTAGCTCTTCAGAAGACTACACCGGTGAAGACGTTCGAAGAATGGCAGACCAAGCACGGTCTATCGTCAAATCCAACGGATGATCTGGATGAGGACAGAGTTACCAACGTAGGTGAATACAAGCTGGGATGTTGTGCTCGAACTGACGAAGGCCCGGCGTTTCGCAAGGGGACCACGCCAGACGGCCAGCCCTTCATCCAGTTCATTGAACGCACAGATCGGTCTGACGTTCAGGCGGTTCCTCAGTGGAGTCACGATGGCCGCGTTTGGAACAGCGAGGGGTTAGACATACGCAGTACTTCGCGGCGAGATAACACTCAGGTTGTTCGAGTCACAGCAACGGAACCTGGCGTTCGTTTTCGGCTGCTGTTTGAAATGTTGCCCGCGGCTGAGACTCGCCCAAACGTGCTGTTCGTAACGATTGATGACTTAAACGACTGGATCGAACCGCTCGGTGGCCACCCACAGAGTATCACGCCGAACCTGAACCGGATTGCGTCTCGTGGCGTGCTATTTACGCAGGCTCATGCTCCGGCTGTGCTCTGCAATCCATCGCGAGTCGCCATTCTGACCGGGCGGCAGCCGTCCAACACAGGCGTCTACGATAACGAACCAAATCTTCGCGACAGCCCGGTACTGGAAAATGCAGTCACGATTCCTGAGAACTTCAAGGCCAGTGGCTACAACATCTCCGGGGCAGGCAAGGTCTTCCATCGCAACCCACAGATCGCACAATGGGACGACTACTTCCCATCGTTGACAAAGAACAGACCCAGCAGCCCGGAACCTGACGACATTCCGCTCAATGGAATCAAAGACAGCCACGGTCGGTTCGACTGGGGACCTGTAGACGCAACCAACGAAGACATGGGTGATTATCAGGTCGCCTCGTGGATTCGAAATCGGCTCACAACGAGCAAGTCTAACGAGCCATTCTTCCTGGCCTGCGGCATCTATCGTCCGCACTTGCCGTTTTATGTTCCGCACGAACACTTCAATCACTGGGAGGTGACAGACATCGCTTTGCCCACAATGCTTGAAAGCGATACACACGACTTGCCACCTGCAGCACTCGAGCGGCTCCAGTTCTACACAGACCACCAATCAGTAGTTGCAAACGGAGAATGGCAGAAGGCGATCCAAGCATATCTCGCATCAATCTACTTCGCCGACCAGCAACTCGGTCGGATCCTTGATGCTCTTGAAGCCAGTCCACACTACCGAAACACAATTGTGGTTATCATGTCCGATCACGGCTGGCAGTTTGGCGAGAAAACGGCGTGGCGAAAGAACACGCTTTGGGATCGATCAACAAGAGTCCCGCTTATCATCGCGGCCCCGGGAGTCACGACGCCGGGAAGCCGATGTGACGAGGCTGTCTCGCTACTTGACGTGTACCCGACACTGAATGAACTTTGCAGCTTGCCTGCAGTGACTCCTTTGGATGGGCAGAGCCTGCTTCCGCTTCTACGTGATCCGAAGTCGGCTCGATCGGAACCGGCAATCACGACACAGCTTTTCAAGAGTCACAGCGTTCGAGCAAAACGTTGGCGATACATTCGCTACTACAACGGCGACGAAGAGCTTTACGATTACGGAGAGGATCCACACGAATGGCACAACCTTGCGGAAGATGATCAGTACGAATCGGTTCTGACGGAACTCCGCGAATGGGTTCCGGAAACAGATCATCCAATCGTGACGCGAAACAAACCGTGAACGATAAGTAGCTTCAGATGCCGACGGCATGAATGCGGCCACAAACCGCCAGTGGCCCGCCGACGAAGCGCGGTGACGGCCAGCGGTCAGGTGGTACACGATCGGCGACACCAAGCGGTAAGCGAGACGGCGACGGATCTTGAATTGAATTTCTCTTGAAGCATTGCGTCAGAGAGACAAGAGCCTACGTCTGCTGCAGCAAAGCCGTTCGGTTTGGGGTGGACTCTCTGCCTTGCCCAGCCAACACTAGGGCATCTTGTCACAGCCAATGTTGAATAACGCAGGAGCTCGGGAATGCCGATTCTGACTTTTCTCAAAGAGACTGAGCCAAAGGTGGTCCCGGCAACGCAGGCTGTGTTGCTGGCCAAGTCTGGAGATAACTACTGCGTTGCATATACCGACCCGGCCATCTCTGTGGACACGACACGCATCACGTTTCCACAGCGCAAGGCGGCGGATGGAAGTCTCGAAGTCGGCTACAAGAACGGTCAGATTGAGATTCAGCTAAGTCAAACCATCTACATGCTGAAGTCCCTTACCGAGTGTGAGAAGCGTAAGTGGATGGAACATGAGCAACACCATCTCGAGGACAATCGCGGGTGTCTCGCGTCGCTCGAAGCGGAGTCTGGGAAAGAATCTCTCTTCCAAGCGTTTTTCCTCGGTGACAACTGGTTTCCGAGCTCACAATGGCCGCTGATTCTGGCCTCCATCGAAGAAGAGATTGGGGATGCGTTTCGTCGGCTAACGAAGGCGAAAGTCGATGCACTAGATAGCACATCCGAATATGACCGCGTCTTTCGCGCGATACTGCGGGATTGTCCGGATCCAGTCATGCACGAAGTCGTCCCAGGCGAAACCTTGTCGGGTCTGTCGCGTCGATACTATGGAACAACAACACAGACGGCGAAGATTGCCGACGCCAACGGCATAAAGACAACTGCGACGCTACGCATCAAGCAAAAGCTGAAGATCCCGAAGCAGAGGTAGTGATGGTAGGACGCCCCTTTTCGGTTCAGTCCCGGTCGCGAGCGGGTGGCTCGCCGAAATGACCAACGCGACTGGCACAGCCTCCCAGGGAGCTGATCCTACGAAAGGCGCTTGGGATGGACTCCGCGAACGGGTTCCAGAAACCATCACCCGATCGTGATCCGAAACAAACCGTGATCGAATAAGAGCTTCAGACGCCAACCGCATGAAACGCGGCGACATTCACGGTATCCTGTGCGAACACACAAGCGTTCGCCAGAGAGACCTGCATGAGTTCTTCTGATTCCGCCGAGACACAGCGTCATGACGCTCACTGGGCCGGCAGCCTGAAAATCGTTTTGTCCATACTCGGTGTCTGGGCATTCATCTCCCTTGGCTGCGGAATTCTGTTTCGGGAAGTCCTTGATGCCTTCTTCCGTATCGGTGGAGCACCGTTCGGATCTTGGATGGCTCAACAGGGAGCCATCATGGGGTTCGTCGCACTGCTGGTTGCGTACATGGTTCTCATGAATCGACTCGATAAAAAGTGCGGCCTCGATGAAGAGGAGCAGTCATGAGTCAGGACGCCTGGAACTTTCTGTTTATCGGACTCACTTTTGCTCTCTACATCGGCATCGCCATTAGATCGCGCGCTGGCACGACGAAAGAGTATTACGTCGCCAGCGGTGGTGTTTCGCCGTTTGCGAACGGTATGGCGACGGCAGCGGATTGGATGTCAGCGGCAACCTTTATCTCGATGGCAGGCAGCATCGCGGCCAGTGGTTACGACGCGTCACGGTTCCTGATGGGATGGACGGGCGGCTTCGTCTTGCTCACAACTCTCATCGTTCCGTATCTGCGGAAGTTCAACAAATTCACGGTCACCGACTTCCTTGGAGATCGGTTTTACTCCAACGTTGCCCGCTTCGTCGGAGTCGTCTGTGCTATCTTCATTTGCATGACCTACATCATGGGGCAGATGCGTGGTGTCGGTCTTGTGTTCTCAAGACTGTTCGACATTAGCATCACATCCGGTGTTCTTATTGGTGCCGCAATCGTGTTCTTCTACGCCGGTCTCGGCGGAATGAAGGGCATCACTTACACGCAGGTCGCTCAGTACTGTGTGATGGTATTTGCGTACACAATTCCGGCCGTCTACATCGCTCAATTGCTGACCGGCAACATCGTTCCCCAACTCGGATTGATCGGCGATTACACAGCTGGGAAAGATGCATCCATTCCGCTGCTCACCAAGCTCAACACGCTCAATACAGAACTCGGTTTTACAAGATACACCGATGGCGGTTTATCAAAGCTCGACATGTTCTGCATCACCGCTGCGTTGATGTGCGGAACTGCGGGATTGCCACACGTGATTGTCCGGTTCTTTACCGTGAAGTCAGTTAAAGCTGTGCGGAAGTCTGCGTGCTGGACGCTGGGCTGTATCGCCGTCATCTACCTGACGGCTCCGGCAGTTGGAGCATTCGTGCGAACCAACTTGATCGAAACGATTAACGAAACCCCATATGCCGACGCACCAGCGTGGCTGAAGAATTGGGAAGATCGTGATCTCATCGCATGGGCCGACAAGAACGACGACGGCAAGATTCAGTATCGAGCTGGCAAGTTGTTTGAGACCGAGGCTAGCTGGAAGGAACGAAACAAGACCGACGACATCCCCGCAAGTCTCGTTTTCAACAAGAAGCCTCAATACGCCGAGCGGGTGGAAGGAACAGACGGACCTCGCCACGTAACCAACCAGCTCACAGCAAACGACAACGAGTTCTTCTACGAGAACGACATCCTTGTGATGGCCAATCCGGAGATGGCGAACTTGTCGCCATGGGTGATTGCTCTCGTGATGGCCGGCTGTGTCGCCGCCGCGCTTTCCACGGCGGCCGGGTTGCTCTTGGTTCTATCCACATCCATCTCACACGATCTCATGAAGAAGATCGTCAGCCCAACCATGTCCGATTCGCAGGAAGTCCGATGGGCGCGCGGCGCGTCGTTTGTTTTCCTGGCGATCGCGGCCTACTTCGGTATTAACCCACCGTCTGACTTTGTTGCGAAGACGGTTGCCTTTGCATTCGGGCTGGCTGCTTCATCGTTCTTTCCGACAATTTTGATGGGCATCTTCTCAAAACGAATCAACCGCGAAGGTGCGATCCTCGGCATGATCGCAGGCATTGGCCTGACACTTGGCTACATCGTGTACTTCCAGTTCATCGCAGATCACAAGAATTACTGGTTCGGCATTTCACCAGAAGGAATCGGGTTCCTCGGGATGATCGTCAACTTCGCCGTCGCGACTGTTGTGTCTCGAGTCACACCCGCTCCGCCGAAAGAGATTGTCGATATGGTCACTGAAATCCGACTCCCCAGAGACGCCGGCGGCGCAACCCACTAGGGAACTTCCAGTTCCATCGGGGTGCGGCAACGATGTTGGGATGGTGGTTTTGGGATGGCTTTTCGCCGCGAGGGCGTTTTGGAGACGGGTTTTGTTTGGACCACTGATATTCACTGATGGGGCACTAATGAGGTGCTCTTGCGGGAATCCGATCCTCCCAAACCAGCGGCATTCTGCGCTGTTGAGCGTCCTCCACGATCGCTAAGAAACAATTAGTGTCTCATCAGTGTTTATTAGTGGTTCCCATTTCACACCATTGGCTAACCCAACATGCACAAGCTTGATCGACGACAACTACTACAGACTTCCGCCGCCGCAGCGACAGCGGCAGTCGTTGGGGCCACGCGAACCGAAGACGAGTTCCAACTGAAGTATCTCCTCGGGGCGTGCATGTACGGCTATCTGTACATTGGCGAGATCCTGCCGGAAGTTGGCAAGTGTGGATCGACGGCGATTGATATCTGGCCAAAGCCTCACGGCAACCAACGCGAACAGTTGACCGATCTGGGCGAGGAACTCTTCGCGACGATGCTGGCGAAACACAAGGTCTCGCTGGGCTGCATCACACAGTACAAACTTGGGCCGTTTGGCCTGCAGGACGAAATGCGATTGGCTAAGCGGTTTGGCTGTAAGACAATCGTTACCGGCGGTCGCGGTCAAAAGGGACTGAAAGGAACCGAGCTAAAAAATGAAGTGCGCCGGTTCCTGGAGAAGATGAAACCTCACCTCGCGGTCGCTGAAGAAACCGGTGTGACGATTGCCATTGAGAACCACGGCAACAACGTCATCGATTCGCCCGATTCGCTGAAGTACCTGGCCGAACTACGTCCATCAAAGAACCTCGGCATCGCTCTCGCGCCCTATCATCTGGCGCAGGACACGAAGCTTCTCAGCGATCTGATTCGAAACCTCGGCAATGCAATCGAGGTTTTCTACGCGTGGCAGCATGGTGATGGCTGCATGAAGAAGTTACCCAAGGAACGTGAACTCCTGCAGATGCCTGGCCGCGGACCGCTTGACTTCAAACCACTACTCGCTGCTCTCCGCGACGTGAAGTACGAAGGCTGGACCGAGATTTTCATGCACCCGGTTCCAAGAGGAATTCCAATCCTTGAAACAGCCGGACAGGTCACAGCAGAAATCAATCGCTCGCGCGATTACCTTACAAAGCAACTTGCGGGATTGAATCGATGAGCAAACAGGTTCTCATAGTGATCGGCGATGCAGCCGAAACACTCGACACGATGTATCCGTACTATCGTCTGCAGGAAGCGGGCTTCGAACCGATCGTCACCGCGCCGGAAAAGCGGAAGTATCAGATGGTGCTGCACGAAGTAAAACCGGGCTGGACCATCACAAGAGAATGGGAAGGCTACACCTTAGATGCCGACATTGCCTTCGCCGATGTGAACCCGGAAAACTACGCCGGCATCCTCTTCTCCGGCGGCCGCGCGCCTGAGTACATTCGGTACGACGAAGACCTGGTTCGAATCACAAAGCACTTCTTCGAAGCGAACAACCCAATCGCCAGCGTTTGCCACGGCGTTGAAATCCC
>JBGCDN010000685.1:0-7642 GCA_045105495.1 Planctomycetaceae bacterium | reverse complement strand
CAGATTTACCAGTGTGCCAACTGCCTGACCAACGTAGTCGGCAGCTTCTTCGACGATGACCCGAATCGCATCGTCGCCGTCAGAGATCGCTCGGGCCAACACGCCGCTGCGAATCTCGCCGAGATCGGTTCCGGCCGACTCGCGCAGAGCGGGTGCCTGACCGCGATAGGCGGCCTTGGCTGCTTCGCCGGAAATCGCCAAGCGGCTGGCGAGAGCCTCCAACGATCCTGGTGGACCACTCCCGGCTCGCGGGCCTGAACCGGCCAAAGGCATGTAACCAACTTCCATGCAGGAGGAACGCTTCCCGCGAAAAATGCGCCCTTCATAAACGCAGCCGCCCCCGACACCGGTTCCCGGAAACACACCAACCGCACATCGAGATCCTTGAGCCGCGCCGAAGCGATATTCGCCGTAGACGCCGGCATCGACATCGTTCGCGATCACGACGGGACACTCGAATTCGTCGGAGAGAACTTTGCGGATCTTTGCGTTTTTCCAACCAAGATTCGGAGCATCGAGGATCACTCCCGTATCGAGGTCGAGTGTTCCCGGACAGCCGACTCCGACCCCAATCAGGTCGTCAACCGACGCATCGTTCTTCTTGAGAGTCCGATGAATCGTTTCACAAATGCGCTTCAAACCGAACTCGACGCCTTCGTGCCCACGCGTGCGGCGGCGTTCGCGACCTTTGGATTTGAATGCATCGTCGTAAAGAACGGACAGCATTTTCGTGCCGCCGAGGTCAAAACCGACTCGAAGTCCTTTGCCCATAGCTGCTCCATCAGAGGTTCTCAATCCCGAATATATCGGTCGAGATGAGTGTGTTTCGCGAGAAGTCTGTCTGAGAACCGCCCAAGCGGCACCAACTACTTGAAGGCTGTCCGAATGCGGACCACAACCGGTAAACCGAGACGGACAGTAGTAAGATATGCAGTTACGATGGACGATGCGAGCAGCGCGAAGCGGTGGTGGCTGATGGCGCTGTCATACGCTTCAGAAGTTAAGACTTGCCGTCTGGAACACCTAAGATTCCCAACAAAAGGTCGGATCTGTGCCGAACCCACAGCTAGTAGCGTGCCCCCAATGTGGAGCCGAACTAAGGCTCCCCACAAACACAGCGCGCGAAGGATGGCATTGTTCAGAATGTGGCACAGCTATCGCCGGTCAGACAAAACACGCCGCTCCTGAGCAGACCCAAAGTCCTGAGCAGGAAAAAAGCACCACAGACGATGGCGACGAAACCTATCGGATCGCGCCGGCATCTCTTCCTCCTCGACGCAAGAAACGAAAGAAAAAGCAATCATCGCTTGTCGAGCCTGTTGGACTCGCAGATCTAGAGAAAGCCAAACGGAAGGCTCGCCAACGCGCTGTTGAAATCGACCGCCCACCGAACCGCGTGTTCTTCTCGAACGTCTTTGGCTTTCCGTTTCAAGGTTCTGTGATTGGGCAATGGCTGATTGTTGCCGGGGGCTTCACAGCCTTCGCACTGATCGCCTTGTTGGTGGTTTCGCTTTACCTCGGAGCTGCGGGGGTCGCGTCCGCAGTGCTTGCGTTCATTGTACTGCCTGCGTTCTGGATTGGGCTCTGGATATTCTCGTACGCAACCGCCTGTGCGTTCATCGTTGTGCAGGAAACGGGAGCCGGCAACAACGAGATCCGTGAATGGATGGAAGGAACCTGGAAGGACTGGGCTTCCGACTTATTCTGCGTTGGCTACATCGCATGTTTGCCGCTGGCGATAGCTTGGCCCATTGTGCAATTGACCGGCTACAGCTACTCCCAAGCGGCCATCCCGCTGGCGATTCTCGAGTTCCTGTGCTTCCCCGTCGCTCTACTCTCAGCGCTCGAACAGGACTCCATTTGGATGCCAGTCAGCCCGCCGATTCTGAAGAGCCTGTTCAAAGTCATTGACGGTTGGTTTGTCTTCTACGTGGTGTCATCTCTGCTATTCGTCGCATGCGGAGCAATGAGCTACTTCGCAGTAAGCAGCGCGTCGATATTGATGGCATTTGGCATTGGACCGGTGTTTTCAGCCGCGATGTTTATCTACGCCAGGCTAATCGGTCGCCTCGGCTGGCTCATCTTACAGCGCATTCCGAAGGAAGACCGCATCGTGCACGATCGCCCTTCAATTCCGGACGAAGTGATCTAAACCCAGCCGCCGCGCTAGTCTGTACCGTACTGCTCAAGCAACCGTTTGATAACGCGGTACTGTGTTCGCCAAGCTTCGGGACTGTAGCCGCCAGAAAGAGTGAAGACGACTGGAATCCTTCGTCGCACGCATTCGGCCACGATCATGGTGTCTCGCTGAATGATCCCGTCGGGGGTCATCTGCAAACTCGCCAGCGGATCGGTTGAAAGCGTATCGCAACCAGCAACCACAAAGCAGATATCTGCTTGCGCCTCATCCAGAACCTTGCCAAGATTCTGGTTCAAGACTTCCAGATACTGTGAATCGTCTGTGCCTGATTTGACTTCGATATCGAGATCGCTTTCCGATTTTGGAACCGGATAGATGTCGCCCTGATGGATTGAGAACGTGAACGAGTTTGGATCGTCGGCCAGACATTCGGCGGTCCCATTGCCTTGATGGGCATCGACATCAATGACGACGGCTCTCGTGGCAATCCCGTCTTGCTGCAGCTTTCGGATCGCGATCGCAACGTCAGCGTAGATGCAAAAACCTTCGCCACGGTCTGGCTTGGCATGGTGATAGCCACCGCCAATGTTGATCCCGATACCCGATTCCATAGCAAGGCGCGAGGCCAACAACGTGCCACCGCTTGCACAACGAAACGGAGCCAGAATCGCGCGATCCAGCGATACTGGTGCCCAGCGAATGACGGGTGCTTCGAGGTATTGGGCGATCATCTTTCGAGAAGCGAGGCTATCGAGATACGGTTGGGTATGCACCAACCGCAGGTCTTCGTCAGTCAGTGGTTTTGGCTTGAATGTCTGTGCGTCCGTTAGCAGTCCGTCCTGTAGCAACTGCTTATGGATTTTCTCGTACTTCCGAATATCAAAAGGATGAACCTTCTCCAATCCGCCGAGACTGATGAGATATCCAGGTGAGTAAACGACCCGGGCTCGGAAAGGAGTCCAGGACGTGGAAGAGGCCTCGTCGTCACTCGTGATAGTTCGCCCCGTAGGTTGGTAGGGCGTCGATTCCAAGTTCGCGCCCGGCAAGTTGATGAAAGCGATCCAGCCTCCAACAAGAACAAGCATGAGTATGCTGAGCCAACGTCGTCGAATGAATGACAGAGCCGAAGACTTCATAGCTGCGCCCATCGCCAGAGTTTGATCTCTTCAGCCATTGCCTACTTCCGGCGTTTGCGGGTTCGGCGTTTCTTCTTCCCGCCGGACTTCTTGGTGCGACGTTTGTCTCCACCAACCTTTTGAGTTCTTCGTGGCGTTCGACGTTCAGATGGGGCTCGCTTCGCACTTTTGATGACTTTGTAGTCAAGCGATCGGCGTTCCAAATCTACTCGAGCGACTTCGACCGGGATTCGATCTCCCAGCCGAAACTGGTTCCCCGCGCGGTGGCCGGAAAGGGAATACGATGCCTGATCGAACTGGTAGTTGTCGTCTGCGAGAGAACTGATGTGGACCAGTCCTTCTGCAGGAATCTCGACGCCCTGACAGAAGAATCCGAACGTCTCGACACCAGTAATGACGGCTTCAATCTCATCGCCGACGCGGCTTTTCATATAGGTCAGCAGCTTCAGCTTAGTGAGCTCTCGTTCTGCCCTTTCGGCCCGGCGTTCGGTCAGAGAGCAGTGTTTGCCCATCTTCAACAGATCGACTTCGCTCATGACCTTCGGTCGGCGTTTCGAGCGACAAAGCTTGTTGACGATGCGGTGAATCAGCAAGTCCGGATATCGACGAATTGGACTTGTGAAGTGGCAGTAGTCATCGAACGCTAAAGCGTAGTGGCCCGAATCGATTGGTGAATATTCCGCCTGCTTCAAGCTGCGCAGAAAACCGTAATTCACCGCGTGAGCTTCGGGCGCGTCTTTCACTTCGTCCAACAGCGCCTGCAGATCCTTGCGGCTTTGGTATTTCTTTAAGTCGAAGCCGATTGCCTGTACGAATTCAGAGAACGCTTTGAGTTTGCGCTCGTCCGGTTCGCCATGGATTCGTCGCAGGAATGGGAGTGCCAGCTGCTTCAATCGGACCGCAACGGCAACGTTGGCCGCCAGCATGAACTCTTCGATAATCTCATGACTCTCATCGTGGTGTCGTGCGCTGGCTCCGGTGATGTCGCCCTTCTTGTTGAAGTCGATGCGTACCTCGGGCAAACCCATCTGCAGCGAGCCACGTTCGAATCTTCGCTTCCGCAAAATCATTGCCAACTTGTGCATGCGCTGCAGCAGCGCGATGACTTTGGCGGAAACCTTGCCTTTGTATTCGGCAGGCGCGCCGAGGATTGGCATGACTTGTTCGTACGCGAATCGCTTCGTCACCTTGATCGCAGTGTTTGCGAGTTCCGTGTGCAGCGGGACACCTTCCGGAGAGAATTCGATGAACGCCGTCTTGGCGTATCGCATCTTGCCCTGTTGTAAACTGGCAAGACCATTCGAGATGACTTCGGGAATCATCGGCAGCACGCGCCGCGGCAGATACACGCTGGTTCCACGCCGTTGCGCTTCGATATCCAGCGGTGAGCCTTCAGGAACAAAGTGGGCGACGTCGGCAATGTGAACGGCAAGATGCCAGTGTCCGTCTTCGGACTGCGTGAGCGAAATTGCATCGTCGAAGTCGCGGGCGTCGACGGGGTCGATTGTGACGATGGTTTCTTTGCGAAGATCGCGGCGGCCATCGAGGTTCTCTTCATCAAAGTTCTCAGCCTGAACGCGCGCGTCTTCCAGTACGCTGTCAGGGAACTCATCAGGCAAACCAAACTCGTGAATGACTGACAACGTATCGACACCCGGTGCGCCTCGCGCGCCCAGCACCTTCGTGAGAACCGCTTCGCCGGATTGGAAGCGGCTCGGGAATCGCAGCATCTCGATAACGACTTTGTCTTTCGACTGCGCGCCTTTCGCGCCGGGGTCGCCGACGGAAATGGGAGAGTCGAACGTCTTGCCGTCTACGGAGACAAAGCTCTTGCCCTCGCGTTCAAAATACGTCCCAACAAACACATTGCGGGCACGTTCAACAACCTGTTCGACTCGGCCGCAGCGTTGTCCGCCAGAACGCCGTCGCTTGGTGACTTGAACAAGTACAGCATCGCCCGTGTGTGCGTCGCCAATGTCGGATGAAGCGATGTAAACGTCTTGCCCGTGCAGTTCGGGAAGCGGAGCGTCTGGAACCAGAAACCCGTAGCCGGCGGAGGTTCGTTTGATGATGCCCGCAACAAGTCCCGGCGCCACTTTAACTCGAATGCGACCAGTCTTCCCTTCGTGGACCTGGCCTTCTTCAATCAATCCGTCCAATGATTTCTTGAACGCCGCTAACTTTTTCTTTGTGAGCCCCAGCTGCCTGCTGAGTTGAGCTCGCTTAACGGGGCGATACTCGGGAGATCGAAGATGTTCCAGGATGTCTGTCTGCATGTTGTTCATAAAGCGAATAGTAGAAGTCCTATCTGTTGTGAGAAAGAGGAAGGCCAACGGTGGCCGCGTTCGCAACGGATGATCGGTTACAACCGTCGTTGCGTGGGGTGAGGTTCTTCAATCCGAAATAGGATTGAGACTCATTGAGAATGCGTCGCGTGTTCGCTGACGCAAGGTGGGTCCAGATAAAGCAAAACGCCGGAAACCATTGGTTTCCGACGTTCATTTTCGACCCACAGTTATTAGCAATAAATTACCCGGCAGGGACTTGAACCCCGACTGACAGGACCAAAACCTGTTGTGCTACCGATTACACCACCGGGTAATGCCTTGCGGCTTGGCAGAGTCTAAATGAACCTATTCGAAGGGACAAGACCCGTTGCCTGAAGGTTCGCGGAAGGATTTTGACATCCCTTCCGACAGGGCGCTATCCGTCTCGGTGGGAGTCGGACATTCCCCTCTCCGGGCTAGAAAGCCCGACTCTCCCGCAAGCGGGAGAGTTGTCTCTCGCGGTTCAACTGTAACCAAATCAGTCAAACCGCCCATGCGGCGAAAAGCTGTCAGAAACAACCATCCCAACATCGCTGTCGCACCCCGATGCAACTAGTCGTTGCGGAGTTTGAGGTTCATTTCGGCAAGGCGAGCTCGAATTTCGTTCAAGCTCGTCACACCAAAGTTTCGACTCGATAGCAGCTCGTCAGGCGTTCGCTGGAGGAGAGCGCCGATGGTAGAGATGCCAAGTCGAGTCATACACTTGCGGGCTCGAACCGAGAGGTTCAGTTCGCCGACCGTGGTGTTCATCAAAGCCTGTTCTTCCGGGCTGAGATTCTGTTCGAACACTGGTTCGCGAGCATGCACCTTGTGTAGATGTTGGCCGATCGACAGATTGTGTGCGGACAGCAATTCGCGAATTTCGGTCAGCGAAGTCTCGCCGAAGTTCTTACCTGCGAGCAACTCCTGTTCGCTGACTTCGGTCAGGTCACCAAGAGACATGATGTTCATGTTCTCTAGGCAATTGCGGCTTCGTACTGAAAGTTCGAAGTCGGTGACCGGACGTCCCAGAAGCTGCTTCATGCGAGCTTCCTGGCGAGCGGAATCTTCGTCGTAGTACATATCCTGCGTGGCTTCGATATCTCGAAGATACAACCGTGCGCGACCATTGTTGGGGTCGACGTCCAGTACCTTCTTGAAGCAGTACGCAGCAGCTTTGTAGTTTTCCTGATCCTCGTAGAGCAGACCAAGGTTCAAGATCGCACCGGTGTAGTGCGGTGGCTTGGACAATGATTGTTCGTAGAGTCGAATCGCTTCTTCGTCGTTTCCGCGAAGAGCATTCTCAGACGCCAGCCAGAACAACGCGCGAGAGTGATGTGGATCCATATCCACAGCACGTTCGAAGTATTCGATTGCAGTCAGTGCGTCGCCGCGATCCGCCCAGATGCATCCCATTTGGAATGAATATTCTGCACGTGAGGCAGCAGACGCCGCGATGCTACGAAGAACCTGTTCGGCTTCGTCGATCTTGCCTGTTGCTCGAATCGAACCGGCTTGACGCAGAGTACAGTCGATTTCATCGAAGCCTTTGGAGGCCGCTTCAGAAAATCGTGCAGCAGCTTCGTCGTGGCGGTTCAAAGCTGTGAGAACCAACGCGTGGTGGTAAAGACCAACCGACGCAATCTTCACATGCTTGAGGTATCGATCTGCTTCGACGTGGTCTGCCAAAAGATACAAGCAGACGCCGATCTTCACGAGCTTGTCTTCCGGCTCACCCTCAGCCCCGGAAACAACCTGTTCCAATTCACGCACCTTCGCGCGTAGTTCGACGATTTGGGGTCCGGAAATTGCCTCGCGAAGCAATTCGACCTGGCTGTTTGTTAGTGGCGGTGGAGCTTCCAGAACTTCAGCGACTGTCACAGTGCATTCCTTCTTTGGGAGAAGAAGCTTGGAGCGCGTGGACGGAGCGCAGTTTTTGCGCAGTTCGCATCCAGCGGCGTTGAGTGAAGCGAGATAATGTAGCGACCATTGTCGACCGAAACAACAAAAGGAATGAGCTGATTTCGCTAACTCGTTTGCCAATCGGCGATTGCGACGTT
>JBGCDN010000684.1:0-7308 GCA_045105495.1 Planctomycetaceae bacterium | reverse complement strand
AACGACATTGTTGACCAGAAGAAGCGGTTCAATATCAGCCAAGGTTGGACACCGGAAGAAGACACGTTGCCGGACCGATTTCTTGAACAGCCACTCGAAGCAGGAGCCAGCGAAGGCGCGCGGTTGACGCGTGAGAAGTTGAGCGAACTTGTGGTTGCCTATAACCAGGCTCGCGGTTGGTCAGATGAGGGATGGTTGGAGTAGTCGGCAGAGTCAGATAGCCGACTCAGACACCTGAGCCGGCAGTTGCGCGACTCGTCGCGTGCCGAGGAGCTGACATTCTGCCGTAACGGTCGCGGGTTACTCCAGGTTCAATTGCCAGAACCCAACATCGTGCCACTGATCAAACTTGCGACCGACTTCAGAGAACACGCCGGCAGCTGTAAACCCAAGGCTCTCATGAAGCGCCGCACTGCCGGGGTTTGGCAACGTGGCTCCAGCGATGGCTCGGTGGTGTCCAGCGGCGCGAAGTCTTTCGAGGAGCGCCGTCATGAGTTTGGTCCCGATTCGCTTTCCGTGATAGCCGTTGCGGACATAGACGGACGTTTCAGCCGTATTCTTGTAAGCCTCTCTCGCGCGAAACTGAGTCGCGTAGGCGTAGCCCAGTATTTGGTTCTCTTCGACAAGTACCAGCCACGGAAATTGAGGGGTTGATTGCTGCATCCGTGTGCGAATTTCGTCGACGGTCGGCGGACGCATCTCAAACGAGACAGCCGTTTCTATGACATATGGTGCGTAGATTGCCTGGATGTCAGATGCGTCGTCAGGAACTGCGTCGCGGATGATTGGTTCTGGCATAAACGTTCAACAAATCGGTCGGCCTGAGGAAGAGTGGTGAACTGAGTTCTTACCTACCTCTGCTTCTTCATCTCCAGACTGAACGGTTTCCAAATGCGTTTCTGTTCCGGAGTCAATACCTGAGCCAAGGCTGACTCCCAGCGGTTGGGTTTCGGTTGTGGTGTCTCGGGCTGGTTGATTTCTCGAACAATCACTTCTCGGACTATCTCATAGCGCCCTTCACCGTAAAGGATTGTCCCCATTCTCTTGAGAAACTCTTCCGTTGCCATGGGCTTACTGGAGTCGCGTACTGCAAAGGCGAGGTTATGACGGGACTGGCATAGTTCGGAGGCGACGCCCTTGATTGCCAGAAGCAGGCGACGGTGTTGTTGTTTGCTTAGTCTGCACTCATTGTCGATGAGTTCGAGCACTGCATGGTAGTGTCGTTTGATTCGTTTCTGTTCTGCCTCGATGAATCGTTGTGCTAACCAAGTGGATCGAGCTTGAGTTTGGATCGCGCTCTCGAATAGAGCTCCCCGAAATAGTTCGTTGCGTCGAAGTTCCGAAGCAAACGAACTTCGGATGGAACTCACCGCGTCTTCTGCCACGCGTTGATCGTCTCGCAAGTGCGCAATTTTCTGCAACCGGTCGAGTCGTTCGCGTTCGGCTTGGTGATGTGTATCGAGGCGCTGCATCCATGCGTCTTGCTGTGGGCCGGTGAGGTGCCGGGATAGCATCTGCGAATAGGACTTGGAGAGTTCTACAAGCATGGCCGAATTCTGAAGCGATCGACATTCACGGTAGACCTTGCCGATGTCGTTTGCTTTCCGCCAGGCAAGTGCTCGCTCGCGAGTGAAAGCATCCAGAATCTTGGGAATTTGAAGGCAGACCTTGTCGCATGTGGACTTCGGTGTGTTTGTGTCCCGAGCGGCTTCTCTCGCATGTTGTTTGAGAGTTGCGACGGAAACCGACTGTGATTCTTCAACAGCCTTTTTTGCGATGCCAACGAACCGAACTGTTTCCGGGTCTGGTTTCGTTTCTTGCTGAAATCCGAAAGCGTCGGGGCAGAAAAGCAAAAAGAGCAGACCGGTTCCGATACGAAAGTAGCGAATCATTCGGTCTGCTCCTTTGAGGGTTCAGCAATATATTTGTCGCGACGTTACACGCGGGCGAACTCGCACTTCATTGGTAGCCAAGCACCGTTTTCGGCACTGCTGGCGACGCATTGTTGAATGAAGTACATGCCTTCCGCGCCGTCGTAGACGTTGGGGTACACGGTGTCTTTCTTTTCGAAATCTTCGCAGGCCGCACGAGTGACCATCGCGTCGAACGTGCTGCGGTAGACGTTGGCAAAGGCTTCGAAGAATGCTTCCGGGTGACCGGATGGAAGTCGACAAGCTGCAGAACCCGATTCGTTCATGAACGATGCATTCGGGTCTCGAGTATACATTGCGTGTGGTGAGCCGTTCTTACGGACGATCATCACATTCGGTTCTTCCTGTCGCCACGACAACGCGCCTTTGGTTCCATCGATCTCGATGAAGAGATCGTTTTCGCGACCATGTGAAATTTGGCTCGCGGTGACGGTACCGAGTGCTCCGTTTTCGTAGCGAATGACAGCGTGGCCGTAGTCGTCCAACGCGCGGCCGGGGGCGAAGATCTTTAGGTGCGATGAGATCTCGCTTGGGATGAGGCCGGTCATGTAGCGGCCAAGGTTGTACGCATGAGTTCCAATATCACCAAACGCGCCGGCGGCTCCGGACTTGGTTGGATCGGTTCGCCATGCGGCTTGCTTCTGATCTTCAGCTTCCAGTCGTGAACGCAGCCACCCCTGAATGTAGTTGCTGCGGATGGCTTGAATCTCGCCAAGTTCACCGCTGAGAATCATCTCGCGAGCCTGCCTGACCAGAGGATAACCGGTGTAATTGTGCGTCACAGCGAAGACCACGCCAGAGCCTTCGACGGTCTTCACCATTTCTTGAGCTTGAGCGTAATCGAAGGTCATGGGCTTATCGCACATGACGTTGAAGCCGGCTTCGACTGCGGCTTTGGCAATGGCGAAGTGAGTGTGGTTTGGTGTCGCCACGCTGACGAAGTCGATTCGCTGATCTTCAGGCAATGCAGATTCGCTGGCGATCAATTCGTCGATTGAACCATATGCGCGATCTTGTTGAATGTCGTAGGCTGGAGCAGATGCTTTGGCTCGCTCAGCGTTCGACGACAGTGCTCCGGCTACAAGCGCGGCGCGATTGTCCAGTACTGCGGCTGTGGCGTGAACGCGTCCGATAAACGATCCCTGTCCGCCGCCAACAAGTGCCATGCGAAGCTTACGGTTCAGGCTGCCGTTTGTTGTCTCCATCGAATTCTTTCTTTGTAGATTGTTCGGTAAGTAGCCGAACTCGCGAGAGTTCGTTCTGGACTCCAAAGTCTGGCGACTTCGGCTACAGTGCTCGTCAGAAACTGCGAGTCTTAGTCATCAGAATACTTCTGTTTGACCAGCGACACAACTTATAGAACCATCAGGCAAATCGGCACGAAACAAGCACTATGAACGCACTGGAACTCAACGAACGCGCGATTGGAGTCGCCAACTTTATGGCAGGGCAGGCAGGCCCGATGCGAGCCGAAGTGATTGAGATGGAGTGCGGTGCTCGAGTGATTGACTGCGGTGTGTCTGCCACCGGCGGTTTGGAAACGGGACTGGCGTTGTCGCACGTTTGCATGTCCGACCTGGCCAAGATTCAGATGCTGCACTCTGAGTTCGCTGGGCGAAAGATGCCCCACATTCAGGTTTCGACAGACCACCCATTCGCAGCTTGCCTGCTAAGTCAGTACGCCGGTTGGCAGGTCACGGGCGACGACTATTTTGGAATGGGCTCTGGTCCTATGCGGTTGGCGGCGTGTCGTGAAGAAATGCTGAAAGAGTTCGGATTTGAACCCGAAGTTCCCCCCCATGCTGTGGGTGTGCTTGAAGCGGGGAAGCTGCCGACGGAAGACGTCTGTGGTGACTTAATGACAAAGTGTGGATGCGGTGTGACTTTGCTGGTCGCACCCACGGCGTCGCAGGCGGGCAACGTACAGATTGTTGCTCGGTCTGTTGAAACGGCGATGCATAAGCTGCATGAAGTGGGCTTTGACCCTCGGCTTGTGGCCAGCGGTTTGGGTTCAGCTCCTCTTCCAGCAGTGGCGAAAGATGATCTCACCGGTATCGGTCGAACCAACGACGCAATCCTCTACGGTGCGACGGTGACGTTGTGGGTTGATTGCGAAGACGCCGAGATAGAAGAGACTGGTCCTAAGGTTCCGAGCAATAGTTCGTCCGCTCATGGACGGTCGTTCGCGGAGCTATTCAAAGAAGCCAAGGGCGACTTCTACGCCATCGACAAGCACCTGTTTAGTCCGGCGGTTGTTGAGTTCCAGAATCTGCGAACCGGTAATGTGTTTCGCTTTGGCGAGATCGTCGAAGAACTGGTGATTCTGTAGGCGGCCTGAGCATCGAGTACGACGTCATGGTTCATTTTGCTTCTTAGTCTTAAACGCACAGGTAACAGCACTATGTCTGAAGTCCGGCAACCCAAACCGTTTCGGAAGATCGGAACGATTGGTCTGTGCCTTTCCCTCGCACCAACGCTTTTGTCGTGGGGAACCCAGTCTTCTTCGATCGTCTTCCAGGTCTTGCGGGTCGTTGGGCCCTTGTGCGTCGCTGCATCCTTGGCTCTCCGGTTCTGGCCAGGCAAACCCTTGGCGGTCAACGACTATTTGACGCGCTGTTTCGGTTACGAGAAATTCTCCCGAGGCCGTTTCTCATTTGCATTTGCACTAACATCGAAGGACGGTGTTTGCTTCGTTGAGTTGTGGTACCAAAACGGTTACTCGACGACTTGTATCCCTCGCGTCGGACTCGTTCCCGTAAGTAGCTTTCTTCAAAGGAAGACTGGGCAAGTCGTTCAGTTTCAACTGAGATGTGAACCTGGCGAATTCGGCGTACTCAGCCACGCGTTCCCGTCAATTACGAAGCCAGGGACTAGCGGCGAATTTCACGCTGGTGTGGCGGTTGATTTTCCAGACGGCCTGGGTGAGAGCGAGCCCTTGGAATTCATGTCCGGCATTCCCATCGAACGTGATCCGGAGTTGGCGGACTCAGCCTATTTTGATGCGGTTACAGCAGTGAACCTTGTCGTTGGGCGACTGAGTGTTAAGCGACCTGCTCGGGTGCTATTCAAAGTGCCGAAGGACGTTGTTGGCGATGCCCGCGAACCGGAGAAGGCAACTACGCAAACGGTTCACTGGAAGACGGGTGATGAACCTGTCGACTTCGACAAGGAAATTTTCGCCACTCGGACGGTTGCCACGTTGAAGTGGTAGCAGTGGCCCGCGAACAAAAAAACGCCACAGCAGGATTGGCCAGCTGTGGCGTTTGTTTCATGCTGAACCTTCAGCGATTACTTCTGGAACTTCTTAGGTTTGCGTTTCTTGTCGCCGAAGCTCTTGGTCTTTGGGTACTTCTTGCCGCCGCCGCCAGACTTCTTCGGGCCGCGAGAATGTGACGACTTTCGGTCGCCTCCACCGAGGTGTTCAGCTTCCAGGCCAAGCCGCATCTGACGTCCGACGACTCGGGTGTGGTAAAGCTGCTGCCGAATTTCCATCGGCAGATCTTCTGGTAAGTCCACGGTTGTGAACGAATGCTGGATGTTGATGTGCCCGATGGCTCGACCATCGATGTTGGCTTCATTAGCGATCGCACCAACAATGTTGCCTGGCTTTACACCGTCCCGCCAACCAATCGCGATGCGATAGCGGCTCATACCAGGATCTGGTTCGGTGACTTCACGATCTCGCTTGCCTTTGGCGTGCGGCTTGCGATCTGATCGTTCGCCGCGTTCCGGACGGTCCGTGAATTCGCGTTTTTGCTTTGGTTTGTCTTTCTTCAAGAAAAACGGTTTCCGTCCAAGAGCCATCTGGGCGACGGCTGCAGCAACGGTTTCCATTGGAAGACCGGTTTCCGCGGCGTGTGTTTGGAGGAGTGTTGTGAAGAACGAAAGGTCAGCGACTTCGGCGGTTTTGGAAATCTGTTCCTTATAACGCTCGACTCGCATGGCGTTGATTTCGTCGGCCGTTGGGGGATCGACGATTTCGATCGGCTGCCTGGTAACGCGTTCAATCTGTCGCAGCTTGCCGCGTTCTGATCTTGTGAGGAAGATGACGGCTTCACCCGTTCGACCGGCGCGGCCTGTTCGGCCGATGCGGTGGATGTAGCTTTCGGTTCCGTGCGGCAAGTCGAAGTTGAAGACGTGGCTAACGCGTTCAACGTCGAGTCCGCGAGCGGCGACGTCAGTAGCGACCAAAATATTCAGCCGGCCTTTGCGGAACTGCTGAATGGTTCGTTCTCGAACTTTCTGTGGCATGTCGCCATTGATCGCGACAGCCGACAGACCATCCCGGATAAGGTCTTCGGCAACCTTAATTGTCGACTCTTTTGTCTTCACGAACACGATCACGCCGTCGGTTTCTTCGACTTCGAGAATGCGTTGCAGAACTGTGAGTTTCTCTCGACCGATGGTGAAGATCGCTCGCTGCCGAATGGAATCGGCGGTCATGGTCTTCGTTTTGATGGTCACCCGAGCCGGATCGTTGAGGTAGTGCTGAGCGATGCCTCGAATTGCAGGTGGCATGGTTGCGGAGAACAACGCGACCTGACGGTTTTCAGGCGTGTGTTCAAGAACCAGTTGGACGTCTTCGAGGAAGCCCATCTTCAGCATTTCGTCGGCTTCGTCGAGCACCAAACACTGCAGTTCGCTGAGATCCAGCTTGCCACTCTTGATGTGATCAATCACGCGACCAGGCGTTCCAACAACGATATCCACACCGCGCTTCAACGCGCGAAGCTGTGGTCCGTAGTCTGAACCGCCGTAGATGGCGGTGACTTTGAGGCCAGAAATGTCGGCTCCATATTTCTCCGTGGCGGTTGCGACCTGCATCGCCAATTCGCGAGTTGGTGCCAGGATCAGAACCTGTGGTTTGCGTTGGCCGGGAACAATCTGCGAGAGAATCGGTAGGGCGAATGCGGCGGTCTTCCCGGTTCCCGTCTGTGACTGAGCCAACACGTCTCGGCCAGCCAGCATGTGTGGGATGATGGTTGCCTGGATGTCGGTTGGAACCGTGTATCCACCACGAACGATTGCGGCGAGCACATCTTTGCTAAGTTCGAGATCCGTGAACTGGTTGCCCAGTATCGGTGCAGCCGGCGATTCTGCAGGCGTGGTCGCAGCTTCGACAGGCACGATGGGTTCAGGTGCCGGTCGTGATGCTGGCGGCGGAACAGGCTGAGAAGCCGTTGGCTCTGGTGCGGTTGGCGGTTCGATCGGTTGCGGCGGAGTCGAAGCTGGAGCGGGTACTTCAGCGACAACTTCTGGAGCCGGTGGAGTTGGAGCAGGCAGGGCTTCTGGTTCTCGCTGCGACGTTGGAACCGGGTGAGCCGGAAGTGGTGCGTCGGGAGCGAACGGTTCTGGGATTCTCGCCGCGATCTCTTCG
>JBGCDN010000683.1:0-7082 GCA_045105495.1 Planctomycetaceae bacterium | reverse complement strand
GATGGTCAGTGAAGCGAACGCCGACTTAATGCTGTTTCGCGTTGCTGAGTCGTTCGACAGCAGTGAATCGATGGTTCCCTCGACCAAATCGCGGCCTGTTTCGGTACCGACAACCACGCCAGCATGGATCTGCCCAGACTCAATAAGGTTCGCCACAATAAGCATCCCGTTCAGTAAACCAAGGCATGCGTTGCTGACATCAAGGATCATTCCGTTTGCTGGAAGGCTGGCTCCGGCGTGGACCGACGCGGCTGTCGCAGGTTCCATCTGATCTCTGCAGACGGATCCATGCACGAGAGCTCCAAAATGGCGTCTATCGAGCTTCGACGCTTCGATCGCAATACGGGCGGCCTGAGCACTAATATCGCCGGGACGCGTGCCGGGAGCGAAGAACCGACGTTCGCGGATACCGGTCATTAACTCCAACCGACCGTATGGAAGACTCAATCGTTCGTAAACGGGAGCGAGTTGCTGTTCCAGGTCGTCTGACGTCACCACGTGTGGCGGCAGAATGTGGACAATCGATTCGAGACAGACGTTTTGGTAACGCATTGAGACGACATTAGCTGGGACTGCGGCGACGCTTGGTTCCATCCGCGCAAGAAAAAACCCGCCTGTTCGGCGGGTAATGAAATCTAATTAAGCATCCGGCGATCATCAATCATCAGCGTCGATTGAATCGATCTGAGCGATAAGAGCCTCGACCTGTTGCAGATCCGTCATGCGAGCAGCGTCGGACGATTCTGTTGGCGTTGTCATGCCAAGTTTCACCGAACTTCGTACGAATCGTAATCCGCGAAGGAGAAGGTCCTTCTGTTGTTCAGTAACGCCGTTCATGAGTTCCTGCATGGGGTCTTAACCTCGATAAGATGCGTGCAAAATGTTATCGCACGCAAAGTGCCTCCGCAACAAGGCGGCCTGTGTGTTGTATGTGAATTGCCTGTCTTAAATGTCAAAACGCGTCACAGTTTACCAAGCCAACCATGGTGGCAAGTGCATCCGGCAGAGATTGCCTGTCTTGCTTACTCGCTCCGCAAATTACCGGAACGGAAGGCATCGGCCATCGCTTTTGGAATTTGAGATTCCGCCAGAACAACCTCGGCCTGATTCTCCTGAGTCAGCGCTTTCATCTCCTGTTCTTCAGCGACCGCTTTGGCCCGGCGTTCTTCGGCTTTGGCCCTGGCAATTCGCATGTCTGCCTCGGCCTGATCCGCCTGAAGTCGAGCACCCACGTTGTCGCCGACATCGATATCAGCGATGTCGATGGAAACAATTGCGTAAGCCGTCTGAGAGTCAAGTCCCTTATCCAAAACTGCTTTGGCAATCAGCATGGGGTTGGCGAGAACTTCTTTGTGCGTTTCGCAAGAACCAATGGCTGACACGATCCCCTCACCAACTCGGGCGATGACGGTGTCTTCTGTTGCTCCACCAACCAGTTGCCCAAGGTTCGTCCGTACCGTCACACGAGCTCGAGCTTTGAGCTGAATTCCGTCTTTGGCCACACCATCGAGAGTGGTTCGAGCGTGTCGCGATGGATCCGGACAGTCGATCACCTTGGGGTCAACGCTGGTCTGAACCGCTTCCAGTACGTTACGTCCGGCAAGGTCAATCGCAGCCGCTGTGTCCCAGTCCAACTGAATTTGGGCACGGTGAGCCGCAATAAGAGATCGGATAATGAGCGGCACGTTGCCGCCAGCGAGGTAATGAGCTTCCATCGATTCGGTTGTGATGTGGTCAATGCCAGACTGAACCGCCATGACCTTGGAATCGACGATGACTGTCGGGTTCACTTTTCGCAGAGCCATAATGACCAAAGCGAATGGGCTAATTCGAGCCCGGCTGACAAACCCACGGAACCACAGGTTGAAATACCGAAAGAAGAACGCGGCGAAGATCAAAGCCAGCAGCAGCAAAAAGCCACCGACAGCCAGGCCCACAATCTTCAAAACATCCACTTCGGCTAGAAGCAACGCGTTGTTTGCGTTCATCTGTTTCTCCGCTCCTTGCGGCGACAGAAATCTCGGTGCAAGTTACTCTGCATTCATTCTACGTGGACAAAGCACGGTTGCCAATTCGATCGGGCCTACCCAACGTGATTCTGAACGACCGGAACCGCCGCCGGATCATTCCAAAACGCCAGAACTGTAGTTCAGGCCGTACTTTCACACAGAAGAGACACCCTATGAGCTTCGACGCCCGCATCGCTGAGCTTGGCCTTGAACTACCGCCACCACCACCTCCGGCTGGAACCTACAGCCCCGTTGTCGTGATTGATGGCATGGCTTACGTCTCTGGTCAGGGGCCAATCACACCCGAAGGACGATGGCTTCAGGGCCGAGTTGGTGATGAAATCACCGAAGAAGAAGGAACCGCCGCAGCTCGACAAGTCGGCCTCACAATGCTGGCCACGATCAAGGCGGAACTGGGTTCGCTGGACCGAGTCGCCCGCATCGTCAAAGTGCTGGGCATGGTGAATTGCTCTGCCGGGTTCAAGAACCAGCCGAAGGTCATCAACGGCTTCAGCGACCTCATGGTCGAAGTCTTCGGCGAACAAGGCCGAGCGGCTCGGAGTGCCGTAGGGATGGGATCGCTTCCTGGGAACATCCCTGTCGAGGTCGAAGCAATTCTGAAGCTGGCTGATTGAGCCGGCTCTACGCCACAGCAGCGCTGGATGACGTGTTTAGGATCTGTTCTGCAGCATGCTTCCCTGATTCGAGCGCTGATTGGATGCTGGCGTTACCAATGTGGTCACCGCAAACGATGATGCCGTCTTGAGAAGTCGATCGTCCGGGCGTCGCGTTCTTGCCAACCAGCTGGTCCGGCAATGCGTGCGGAATGTCGTACGTCTTCAAATGTCGCCACGTGTCGACAGCTGAACCGAACCACTCGCACGCTTGTTTGCGAACCGCGTCTTCAAGGGTCGACAAGTCCGTCGCACTGTGTTCGAGAACGGAAACGGATACAAGGTGTTGACCGGCCGGTGCGTAGTCAGGGGACACAAAAGTCGGAACGCACAGGTTGTTGATCGGGCCGTTGCCGTCACCATTGAGGACCAAAATTGGATCGGACACGGGTGTCTCGTCGGCTGCAAAGTAGAGACAGAACACACGACGATCTGGCTTTGGTTCCGTGGTTTTCAGAATCTTGCTCGCTGAGAACGCATCGGTGGCCAAGACGACCTGAGACGCTTCAATTTGTTCGCCGTTTGTAAGTCCAACGGAAGTTGCAGTCATTTCAGCTACTTCAGATTTCAGCCGGACGTTCCCATCGCCCAATCGAGCAGCCATCTGTTCTGGAATTGCCTGCATCCCCGCACTCGGCAAAGCGGCGCTACCTTGACTAAACATCCGAAAGACAAAGTGCAGCACCCGGCTGGAAGTCTGTAAATCGCGTTCCAGGAATACTCCGCCGAGAAACGGACGGAAGAACCCGTCAATCATCGATTCGCTAAAACCGTATCCGCGCAACGCATCCAGCGTTGTGCTCTCGTCTTCTTCGAACAAGCTTTCGATCGTCGAACGAGTTGATCGAGACCGAAGCTTGGCGATGCGCGCCTTATCGAAAAGTGAACCGACGCCTCCGAATGCACTCTTGATACCATCAAATGGGTGCCTCCAGGGATCGATAAAGCGATGGAACCGACCGCCTTTTCGAATAAGCGAACCCGCAATGAACGGCTTGAGATTGAGTGATTCGTAGTCCAGCTGCTTCATCGCTTCCGGGTACGCCGTCAGCAGAACCTGGAATCCTCGGTCACATTTGAAGCCATCAATCTCATCAGTACGAACTCGTCCGCCAACAGCATCTGCGGCTTCCAACACAACGAACGGAGCTCCCGCATCGTGCAAATACCGCGCGCAGCTTAGCCCGGCGAGCCCTGCGCCAACGATTATTGTGGGTAACTGCTGCCCTGTCATTTGTTGCGACCATCAAGAATGCTATCGGCAGGCCTGTCGCAAAGAGGCGGACAGGCGTTCGGTGCAAGCCGATTTAGAGAGGGCTGAGTGTGTTCTTGCCTCTTCCGATCGACGCGGCTCGGCAATATATCAAACGATCGTGCGGGAGTGCATCTTGATGCCAGCTGTTACTGACGGAGGTATGAAACCCGTCGGAAGCTGCACAAGCTGATTCATTACTGCTATCTGGCGACGGTCTTGTCTTTTCTCAACTGCGTGTTCATTGCAACAAGAGCAACAGCCGCCCCAATAATCGCCAGCAGCATGTCTTTCTGCGGATCCCACATGTCGCCCTGTTGACCGTTGTATCGTTCAGCATGGACGGGTGACACGAAGATGGTCAGCAGCCACTCCGCCACTTCGTACAGAGCACTGGCGGCCCCGACTGCACAAAGTGAAAACAACGCCTGCCATAACTTTGAGGTCATCGCTGGTCGCGCTAGTTCGACGAAGGGGAGTGCGAATAGGACGCCGAACATCAGGTGAACCAGTCGATCGTAGTGATTACGAGTCCAACCGAATTGTTCTGAGACAGTCAATCCGAGAGATGCGTTTGCCCATTCGTCGTATGGCACGTTTGAATACGTGTACCTCGCTCCAAGAATGTGCAGCCAGAGAAACAGGATCATCGCGACGAAAGCGGAATGACTGAACGTACGGCGGACGGCACACCAAGCCAAAATTCCGAGCAGTGGTATCACCGGAGCGTGCTGTATCGCCTGCGACATTGCCGACCGGCTGTCGATAAAAGACAACGCCATCAGCAGGATGGTGATCGCTATGAGTACCAGCTGTGCTCGCATGACGTTACGAGGCAAAATGGACGGGACGTATTCCCACAAAATGGACTTGTTGGAAAACTATGTTCGAAGATGGTGGTCGGCAGTGACTACTGCTGCACACCTTTTGTCAGTTCCATAAATGCCGTTTCGAGGTTCACTTCTTCTTCTCGGAACAGCTTTATCGGGAACCCATTTTCGAGCAGCAGCGTGGAAAGGAAGCTGTAGTCATCTACTTCTGGCTTCAGCGTTACGATGATCGTCTCGCCGTCCAAACGAGTCGCCTCGGAAGCATGGTTGTCATCACAGAGCTTCAATGCCTTGTTCGTGTCACCATTCACCTGAATGTGCAAGAGAACGCGTTCGCGAGCTTTACGCATGACTTCGGCGACGTTGCCGTCTACCAGAAGGTTGCCCTTTTCAATGATGCCTACGCGAGTACATACGTCGGCGAGCTCGGGAAGAATGTGACTTGAGACAATGACCGTCTTCTTCATGTCTCCAAGCTTCTTCATCATGTTCCGAATTTCGATTCGGGCACGAGGGTCGAGTCCACTGGCGGGTTCGTCGAGCAACAGAACCTGTGGGTCATGCAGCAGTGTCCGCGCTAAGCCGATTCGCTGGGTTTGGCCGCGAGACAGCTGGCTAACCATCGCATCACGCTTAAACGTCATGTCGACTATTTCGAGTTTCTCTTCACAGACTTTGCGTCGATCAGAGCCGTTGATTCGGTAAGCCGCTGCGAAGAATTCCAGGTACTCCATGACGGTCATGTCGTCGTAGACGCCGAAGAAGTCCGGCATGAAACCTACGAGGCGTCGAATCTCTTCCTGGTTCGTGTAGATCGACTTTCCACACACGTACGCTTCGCCATGGTCCGGATTCAACAACGTGGCCACCATGCGCATGGTGGTTGTCTTGCCGGAACCGTTGGGGCCAATGAAGCCAAATACATCTCCTTCTTCAAGTCGAAGGTTGATGTTATTGACGGCAATCAAGTCGCCGTATCGTTTCGTCAGGTTTCTGGTTTCAATCACGGTGTTGCACTTCGTGAGGTTTTATCGACGGGAACGCTCGGAGCGTTCAACCGGAAGCATGATTCGCACAAATGTTCGCGAGCGAGTTGCCTTGAGTTCGGTTCCATCCAGAGACACAGTTCCAGCCGGCACATCGATTTCGCCGATCAATACGGCTGTATTGAGATCGATTGCCTGAGAGAAATCCATGTCCTGCAGTAGGTGGTTGGTCAGTCCGGTGTATCGGGTTCCTCCCGCCGCTTCATGCAGCGAGAGAATTCGCAGGCAGTAACCAGCATCCAATTCCAAAGCGTCGTATTCCTGTTTCGACTGTTTGGTGTCGTCTCCGCCTTCGCCCATCTTTCGTTCAACGTGAACAATGCGGACTCCGGTGAGATAGCTCTCCAGGTCTCTCGACCGAACCCGAGGAGACTGCGGCGACCACGATTGACCCGCCCGAAGTTCAGGTACGTTGTCGTTAGAGGTGTCTCGCGGGTAATACGCGACTAAGCCATGCGCGACGATCCAATTCTTGATGGGGAATGGCAGGTTGTGTTTGACGGAACCTTTCAGCTTGCCAGCTGATGTTGTTGTGAGACGAACATCAAAAGCGGATGCCCCGTTTCCGTTCGCGGTGCCCTTCCAGTCTGCCTGCAAGTTGCCAGTCGACCAAACCGGGATTGGTAATCCTTTGACTGTATTGTCTGAGACCTCGTAGGCGACACTTCCCAGACTCGCGCCACCAGAACGTAACATGCCTCCGAATACGTTTTCAGCGATTCCGGTCCAAAGTAACGGAGCTGCCGTTGGCCTATCGGTTTCAAATCCTTTGATCAGTTCGTTGGATGGCACTGCAGAGAGTTCGGCTCGGCGAGCCTCAGGTGAATACACGCTGGTCCATGATCGGATTCTGAACGCGTTTGTTCCCCCTGCATCAACATCAACGACCGAAGTTTGGTTCAACTGAACCTCTTGGCCGTTTGCGGAATCGGCTAACCAGATGCCGGTTGCACAGCCTGCTATGACCATCAACGGGAATGTCACCCATGACAGGCGTGGACGCTTAAGCAATCGATGCACGATGAAATAATCCAGCGGGCCAATCGCAACCAGATACAGCAGAATTAACGACATCGCCATCCACGACGACGGCCGTTTCACACTCGGAAAGCTCGTCGCGCTGGCATGCAGTTGAGTGGCAATGTCGGTAATTCCGTTGTGGCCAATCGCTTCGCTTTGAACCGTATCTTCGCGATCAGCAACGCGTTTCTCGTCGAAAATAAGTCGGCTTAGAAGGACAGGCAAGCCGTCCCATTTCACAAGTGGGCCGT
>JBGCDN010000682.1:0-7209 GCA_045105495.1 Planctomycetaceae bacterium | reverse complement strand
GTTCAGCTTCAGTTGGGCAATACGCCGGCCTCGCTCAAGGCCTACAACGATGGGCTTGTGATTAGTCGTACTCTGGCTGAGGCGGACAAGGACAACGCACAGGCACAAAGAGACTTGATGGCTTCTCACTACAAACTAGGTCTCACCCGGCGAGCGTTCGGGGATTACCTCGAAAGTGCGAGGGAGTTTGAATCTGCGGCTGTGGTGCTGTCAGAAATGATTCGCAGGAAGCAGCTCCTTTCGTTTGCGCAGCCTGCGAAAAAAGATATGGAGCAACATGCCGCGAAGATGCACCTGATGGGCATCGCACTGGGTGAATGGGCCCCACTCTTCGAACAGCCACCGCAGTCCCTGCCCGCTCTGCTGGACAGTCGGGCCATTGAGTTCGCGTCCCGCAAGGATTTCGTCACCGCAACGCAGGCCGCAGGCAAACTCAGGGAGCTGGATAACGCCGACAACGGCAATCTCTACAACGCGGCTTGCGTGTTCGCCCTTGCTGCTGCATCGGTTCAACCCACTGAAGGCGAAGAACTTAGCAAGCAGCAATCCGAGCAGCGGCAGAAATGGATCAACGAAGCCATGACGACACTTAAACAAGCCGTTGAAGCTGGATGGACGGATTTCGCTCACATGCAAAAGGACACCGACCTGACCATCCTTCGTGAGTTGCCAGAATTCAAAGCCCTCGGCGAATCAGACGCTGGAGAGAAACCTGAGTGACCGAATACCACTCCGTGTCAACTCGCCCGCCAGTCCCCAATCACATGAGACTCTTCATGACCCAACCTAACCCGGCTTCGCTGGTTTCAATTCCGGTGATTGATTCTGTCACGCCGTCCGATTTGCAGACGGCGACGTTTGCGTTTGGCTGATTCTGGGGGCCGGAATCCCAGTTTGGGGTTGTTGAAGGTGTCTATCGAACTCGGGTTGGGTACACGGGCGGTGAGAAAGAATCGCCGACGTATCACAGTCTTGGTAACCACACGGAAGCGTTGCAGATTGACTTCGACCCGCAACAGATTTCGTTTGGTGAAGTCGTTGATCTGTTCTGGAAGAGCCACAATCCGCTGCGAGGAATTCGCAGTCGGCAGTACATGACTGCGATTTGGTTTCATGATGCTTCTCAGCAGGATGCGATCATGACTGCGGTGGAAGCGATCGAACGGAAGCTTGAAGCGGAGGTGCAAACGCCCGTGCTGCCGTTGGATGTGTTTTACCTGGCAGAGGACTACCACCAAAAGTACTACCTGCAGAACTCACCACTGCAGAAACGGTTCGACGTGATGTATCCGCAATTCGCCGACTTCAACAGTTCGACCGCGGCGGCTCGCGTGAATGGCTTCGTCGGCGGGAACGGCAGCAAACAACTGTTCGACAAAGAATCCGACGGCTACGGGGTTCCGATTGAAGAGCTCAGTCAGTTCACTCGGCTGGCGTAATGCCTCGGGGCGAAGACCAATCGGGTGTCCACGGGCCGGAGTATCTGCAGGGTCACAAGTGCCGACGGACCACTACAAGCGATCAATGGTTAAGTCGCTCGGCTCTCCGAGCCGTGAAGGACACAATCCTCGCCTCGGAGAGGACAGCTACTTGGGTGGAAAGAACGAACCGCGGAGCTCTGACAACGTCCAGTTGGCAATGTATTTCAATCGTCAACATTCAACCTTCGGACTCCGTTCAAGCTCCCGAACACCTTCGCCAGAAACTGCATGACCCCTTGTGAAAGTCATCTTCGCAGAAACTGGTTGCATCGAATCCGGTGGCCGTCCGTATTGGCACAAAGCTGATCGTTGTCAGAATCTCCACGGTTCTTAGTTCTCAACCGAACATTGGAAGTGTGAAAAACACACCACAATCGGTCTGGCAGCAGATCGCAGTCTTCATCTGAAACAAAGACGCAGGTGCTGGCCTTTGCCAACGCCTGAGCGAGTTCTCAGAATACGAGCGAGGCTCAGACTGTCAAACGCCTCAGGGATTCAAAGTCACAAGATTGCGAAGAGTTCCCAACGAATCTGTACGACCTTCGATTTCTACTGAACCAGAACATCACCGCCGCGTTTCTAAGTTCGCATAAAAACGATCACCAAACCACTTGCTGCGGTTGCAACATTGTCGGTTGGTTGCTGGTCTGCCGCCGCACAGATACCTTATTCAGATTAGTGAAACGCAATACGCTGCGGTGCCCCTTGGCGTGATCATATTCCGACTCCATGTGGTCGAACGAAACAACATCGAAAGGCTTCAACGATGATCTTTGGAAAACTCTGGCGGGCTCTGAAGGCTCAAATGAACAAGGTCGCCAACTTCTTCTGGAAGGCAGACCCAATCGCTCAAATGCAGTACGAATACGATTCTGCAGTTGAAGAATTGAAGACCGGCAAAGAAGGTCTCGCACAGTATCGAGCACTGGTTGAACGTGTTTCACGTCAGGCTGAAAAGTCTGCAAAGCACGTTGCCACTCTGGAAGCCAAAATTCGCACGTATCTCAAAGCTGGCGATCGCGAAACTGCCGCAACCCTGGCACTCGAACTGCAGAAAGCAAAAGCCGAACTCACCGAGAACCAGTCGCAGCTTGACCTGCATGAAAAGGCTTACGACAACAATCTGCTGAAGATCAAACGAGCCAGCGGAAAGCTTGCTTCGATCAAAGAGAAGATTCACAAGTACGACGCAGAACTCAAAATGAGCCGCGCGGAAGCGGAGCTGTCTGAAATTGCCAGCGACTTTAACTTCGACGTCACCACCGACTTTGGTCAGATCGAAGAAGTTCTGCAGGAACGAATCGACAAGAACAAAGCCAAGGCTCGCGTAGCAGTCGATCTCTCCAGCGAAGGCATGGCCGAAATCGAAGCTGAAGTTGCCATGGAGAAGACACTCGCCGCAGACGCTTTGAAGCAATTCGAAGCCGACATGGGGCTCATCACACCGGCCACCGCCAGCGTCGCCGACGAAGAAAAAGAACTCGGCCCAAGATCCAAAGAAACCCAAACCGAATAACAGCATGCTGCTGTACCGCGATGCCGGTTGGTCCGTTGGGCTGGTGGTGCCGTAGCGGACAGCCGGTTGGGCGGTGGTTGATTGGTCTTTCAGATGTTTTGAGCACGGGAGCTGATTTACCTCTCGTGCTTTTTTTGTGCGCTCACGTGCGTTGTGAGTGCACTACGGGCCTAACAGCCTGTTGAAGAACGATTGTAGGACGACTCTCCGAGTCGTTTTTTTCGAGGATTCTCCACGACTCGGAGAGTCGTACTACTTTTTTCAACGCCCTGCTAAGGATCGAGCGAGGTTGAGGGCAGCGTCGCAGGTTGTGATTTCGTCGTTCAATTGTGCATCGCGGACTCTGTCCAGCAGCGTTTTGAAGCCGGGCCCAGGTTTGAATCCAGCAGCAATCAGATCGTCGCCTGTGAGCAGTAACGGTGGGTTGATTGTTTCTACAGCGTTGGCTGCAAGGTATCGCTCTCCAAATTCGGCATCACTCACATCGCTTTCAACAGAACGAGCTCGAGCAAACTGGAAGAGCGATGTAACCAGTGGCTGAATCAAGAGTCGCTTTAGTTTTGCCAGCGAGAACTCGGCGACGCCGCGGAGCGCGTCCTTGTTCTTAATAAGCCACGTGATTGAATCGGTTTCCTTGTTCGCCAGCCTTAGACGACGACAGATTTGATTAACCGTTTTCGCATTCAGAGATTGAAGGACGATCGACAAGCTGACTTCGAAGCTCGCATCCGTCGGTAACCGATCCAAGCCATTTAGAATCGATGACAAGCTGGACTTGTCGTGCAAATCCAGTTCGGGGAAGACCTGACCCAGCAAGCCGTGATTGGCTGACAGTCTTACTGCAAGACTGCGATTTGGATGCTCCAACATCTTCCGCAGTTCCTGAGCCACCCGTTCGGCGCTAACGACATTCAATTGGCTGGCCATCTGTCGGATAGCCGCTGAAGTTTCTTCCTCTACTGCGAAGTCGAACCTCGCCGCAAATCGAACCGCGCGCAGCAGGCGTAGCTTGTCTTCTTCGAACCGTTCTGCTGGATTTCCGATTGCTCGGATCACTTGTCGCTTTAGGTCTTCCTGCCCGCCAACGTAGTCGATGACTTCCTCGGCAACGGGATCGAAAAACATGCCGTTAATCGTGAAGTCTCGCCGCAAGGCGTCTTGTTCCGCCGAACAGAATGTGACATCGGACGGTCGTCGCCCATCGAGATATTCTCCATCCGCGCGGAATGTGGCGACTTCAATTTGGCCCTGCGACTTGCTGCGCCCGAGCACGATCATCACTCCAAACGCCGCACCCACGCCGAGCGTTCGCTTAAACAGCGCCCGTACCTCATCTGGCTTCGCACTGGTCGCCACGTCGTAGTCGCCAGGTTCTCTGCCGAGCAAGGAATCCCGAACGCATCCACCTGCCCACAACGCTTCAAACCCCGCTTCGCGCAAGGTTCGAATCACCTCAACCGAAAACTCTCGTTCGTCATTACTCATATCGGAGTTCTCCGTTGACCGGGGCGGTATCGAACATCTGCAAGCAGTTCAAGCAGAACCAATATCAGCGACACAGACCGGCGCCGACAGGTTCTACCCACCAAACAGTCAACACGCCCTCGCTGCGAGACACCAACCGAAACCACCATCCCAACTCCGCTGCCGCACCCGGTCAAGCGGAACGTTTGTTAGGAGTCCTGGAGGGCTTTGAGGGTTTCGGTGATCATGTCGCCAGCGTCGCCGAACAGCATGAGTGTGTTGTCGGCGGCGAACAGGGGGTTAGGGATTCCAGCAAACCCAGGGCTGAGACTTCGCTTGATGACGACTGACGTCCGGGCTTTATCGACATCAATGATCGGCATGCCGGCGATAGGACTACCCGGTTCCCGAGCAACCGGGTTCACTACATCGTTGGCACCAATGACAATCGCAACATCGACTCGGTCCATGGACGAATTCACTTCGTCCATTTCTTTTAATTGTTCGTACGGAATGTTCGCTTCGGCCAACAGCACGTTCATATGACCAGGCATCCGTCCGGCAACGGGGTGAATGCCGTATTCCACTTCGACATCCCGTGCTATCAAGGCGTTGGCAAGATCGCGAACGGCGTGCTGAGCCTGCGCGACGGCCATCCCGTAGCCTGGAATGAAGAGAACCTTTTGAGCGATCTCCAGCATCATCGCCACTTCTTCGGGTGACGACGATTTGACGTTGGCATAGACGTTTTCGTCGTCGTCAGATGATTCGGACGCTTCAATCTTTCCAAACAACACATTGGTCAGCGATCGGTTCATGGCCTTACACATGATCTGTGTGAGGATGAGCCCAGACGCACCAACCAGAGAACCGGCAATGACCAGTAGATTGTTTCCGAGGACGAACCCAGTCATGGATGCGGCGATGCCCGAATAGGAGTTCAACAGGGCGATCACCACCGGCATATCGGCTCCACCAATCGACACAACGAGTAGAACGCCGAGCCCAATCGCGAGCAGAATCATGCCCCAGAAAGCCACGTTGGCCCAACCGGGAAACAGGACCATCAAGACGCACAACAGGATGCATGTCAGCCCGAGGCCGAGGTTGATGATTTGCTGGTTGTCAAATCGAATGTCTTTGACGGACTTAATGCCCTGAAGCTTGGCAAACGCAATCAGGCTTCCCGAAAGCGTGATTGCGCCGATCAATCCGGACGCCGCTGTGGCCGTCAGCACGTCTTTCTTGCAGTCGCCAGACACGCAAGCATCTGCATGCGTTGATCCGGCCAGGTAGGACGCGGCAACCAAAGTCGATGCCCCACCGCCAAGCCCGTTGAACAAAGCAACCAACTGCGGCATGTCGGTCATGGCAATGCGCTGAGCCATCACGACGCCGATGGCAGAACCAATCACAATACCGAAGAAGATCGTTCCCCAGCCAACAACCTGGTTATCAAACAGCGTAACAACAACAGCCAACAGCATTGCTGCCGCGCCGAGCGTGTTGCCGCGGACCGCGGTTCGGGGTCGAGTTAACCCTTTCAAACCGATGATGAACATGGCTGCTGAAACAAGATACGCGAACAGGACCCAACCGGATGGTGGCAGAGTTGTGGCTGCAAGAAACATCGATGCGAATCCGTGGTGAGTCAAAACGTGTCAGGCAAACATCAAGTCGCGAGAGCGGCGGCGTCACTTCTTCTTTTGAAACATCTCAAGCATGCGGTGAGTCACAAGAAATCCGCCAACACAATTCATGGTGGCCAACACAATCGCAATGAAGGCGAAGAATGAAGCCACAGTTCCCTGACCCGATCCCGCCATCACCATCGCACCAATGAGTGTGATGCCAGAGATCGCATTGGAACCCGACATCAACGGCGTATGCAGCGTAGGTGGCACCTTCGTAATAATTTCAAACCCAACAAACACCGCCAGCATGAAGACGGTGAAGTACAGGAACAGTGTGGTGAGATCTGTCGGGTCACCGGCAGCCTGTACGGCTTCAATCACCTCAGCCGCTTGAGCAGCTTTAGCACGCGGCGCGGATGGGACACCGCCGAGTTGTCTCGGGCCCAGTTGAGCCAGTAGTAGGATGTTATTCAGCAAGGGGAATCCTCCGCTCTTTCTCCGGTTCAGGTTCCGGCGCGACTTCGGGTTCAGGGTCTGGCGGTTTGGGAGCTTCGAGTGGCTGCATGCCCAGCAACTCGCGAATGCGTGGATGCACAATCTGGCCGCCGTAAGTCACCAGCGTCCCTGCGATCACTTCGTCTGTTTGATCGATCTCAATCTTGCCATCTTTCACGATGCTGCTCAGGAAGTTCGTCACGTTGCGAGAGAACATTTCGCTGGCATTGAGCGGCACCGTGGCTGGCAGATTCGATGGTCCCAAAACGATGACGCCCTGATGGCACACTTCGGAATCGCAAAGTGTGACTTCGCAGTTTCCGCCTCGTTCGGCAGCAAGGTCGACGATGACCGAACCTGGCTGCATGCCGTCGACCATTTCTTTGGTCACCAACAGTGGTGACTTTCTACCAGGTATCGCGGCTGTTGTGATGACGACATCTGATTCCGCAACCAGCTTTGCCATCATCTCACGCTGGCGTTTGTAGAAGTCTTCATCCATCTCTTTGGCGTAGCCGCCTTTGGATTCAGAATCCTGTGTCTTCAGTTCCAGTTCAATGAACTTGCCGCCCAGACTTTCGACCTGTTCCTTTACCGCAGGCCGAACATCGTACGCCGA
>JBGCDN010000681.1:0-8103 GCA_045105495.1 Planctomycetaceae bacterium | reverse complement strand
TTGAATTGGAACTCAAAGCAGTCGGTAACAGTAAGTGGCGTTGAGGACTTTGTGGTTGATGGTCCTCAGACGGTTGACAACCGCGGAACAGTGGATTTCTGGCTGCCGACGACTTTTTTGTTGGCAGCTTTATTTTGCGACTGTGGCTGTCAGCTGTTCTGACGGCGCATAAAAAAACCCGGAAGCAGCGAGTCCCAGGGGGGCGGAGGACTCAAGCGGCTTCCGGGGGGCGATCGAAATGTTTCGATGCGGCTGACAAACAAAAGTCAGCGTTGTTTGTATCTGTTTTCGTGTGCTTGAAGCTGTGTTTTGTTGACTTGCTCCATGCGTGGGCGAAACATAGAAGCATCCTGAAAATGGGTCAACACGAATCTGTCGTGTCAAAAGTACGGGCGAATTCGTCACAAACTCTGACTCTCAAATGAGTTGTAATCAGGCACCTGACCGAACGTGAGCTTCCATGTCTTCGCTTCCGAATCGAAAAAAGAAAAAACGAGCGAAGCCTGAGCCACCCAAAGCGCCACGCTCGCCAGACCAGCCAGATGCTTCGTCGCTTTGGGCAGTCGGTTTTCGTTCGCCAACGATTCCGCAGAAGTCGCTGGCTCACATCTGCCGCTCGTTAGGAACCATGCTGCATTCTGGCGTGGATATCCAAAACGCCATCAAGATGACCGGCAAGAAGTTGTCGGATCCGCGAGCCGAGCAGGGAATGGCAGAGGTTCACAAGTCCATTCGAAGCCGCGGCGAGATTGCTCCGTCGATGCGCGAACAGGGCAAACGGTTCCCAAGACTGATGACAGACCTGGTGGAAGTTGGGGAAACGACAGGTTCGTTGCCGGAGGTTTTTCGCAGTCTGGCCAAACACTACGAGACCAACGTGCGATTGAAGCGTCAGTTTCTCAGTGCCATTGCGTGGCCTGCGTTTCAGTTGGGCGCCGCGATCCTTGTGATCGCACTTCTGATTTATGTGCTTGGCATTTTGAAATCAGCACCCAGTGGGGCGAAGGACGAAATGTCTTTCGACATCTTTGGTCTGTACGGAACCTCTGGTGCCATCACTTGGCTGGTTTGTACGTTCGGAACGGTCGGTGCATTGATCGTCACGTACAAGTTGATCGTACGGAACATTGCCGGAAGGCAGTTCCTTGATTCCTGGCTCATGAAGATACCTGTGCTTGGATCGTGCATGCGGTCGTTCGCGATTGCTCGGTTTTCCTGGGCATTCGCGTTAACGCAGCAGGCTGGTATGAGCATTAAGCCAAGCGTGCATCAGAGTATGAACGCGACCTCGAACGGTGCGTTCATCACCGCCAAAGATATTGTCTGGCGGAACCTGAACGAAGGCGAGAACCTAACGGATTCGCTTGAAGCAGCTCGACTGTTTCCTGAGGAGTTCATTCAGGTTGTGCAGGTCGCTGAAACAACAGGAACCGTTCCGGAGGCGTTGGATCGGTTGAGCCCGCAGTTCGAAGAAGACGCCCAGCGCAAACTGGCAGCGTTGACTGCGGCAGCCGGGTGGGGTGTTTGGGCAATTGTCGCCGTGTTTGTGATCTTCCTGATTCTGAGCATCGCAATGCAATACGTTGGCATGTTGCAAAACGCTGCTGGCGGTTTTTGACGCTTCTTCGAGATCATTTGGTTGGACGCTACACTCCAACGCATGTCGCACTTCGAATATCGCTTGAAACACACTGATGCCACCACCGCTGCCAGAGCAGGTGAGTGGCAGACGCCGCACGGAACTATTCAAACTCCTGCATTCATGCCGGTTGGCACGCTCGGGACCGTGAAGGGCCTGACTCCAGATCAACTCCGCGCGACTGGAGCGAAGAAGGTTCTGGGGAACACTTATCATCTCGCTCTGCGTCCTGGGGCTGAGATTGTTGCGGAGCTTGGTGGTCTGCATGAGTTCATGAACTGGGACGGTCCCATTCTGACCGACAGCGGTGGGTTTCAGGTCTTCAGCCTGGCCAAGATGAGCAAGATGACTGACTAGAGCGTTGTGTTTCGTTCGCACATC
The DNA here is from genome assembly GCA_045105495.1 of Planctomycetaceae bacterium. GTDB lineage: Bacteria > Planctomycetota > Planctomycetia > Planctomycetales > Planctomycetaceae > CAYNWT01. The sequence continues at coordinate 6,083 of JBGCDN010000681.1, read as the reverse complement.
GACGGGAGCATCTTCGAGCTTAGTCCTGAGCGAGCAGTCGAGATTCAGGAGCAGCTCGGTGCGGATGTGATTATGTGCCTCGACGAATGCCCGCCGCACGATGCTCCAGTCGAAAAGCTGGCTGCAGCTGTAAGCCGGACAACGGCATGGGCTCAGAGATGCCGGGATGCTCAGAAGCGAGATGATCAGGCTTTGTTTGGAATTGTTCAGGGGGCGACCAGTGAAGAATTTCGAACTCGATCAGCCAACGAGCTGCTTCCGTTGGACTTCCCCGGTTATGCAGTAGGTGGATTGAGCGTCGGTGAAGACCCCGTCGATATGTATTCGACGCTGGATTTCACGGTTCCGCTGCTGCCGGAGCACAAGCCTCGATATCTGATGGGGGTTGGCCGGCCCCGCGACATCATTGAAGGTGTTCTTCGTGGAATTGATCTGTTTGACTGTGTGATGCCGACAAGAAATGGCCGTAATGCGATGGCATTTACGAGCCAAGGCAAAGTGAAAATGCGGAATGCTGTTCACCAGAGAGACAGTTCTCCATTGGATCCGGAGTGCTGCTGTCCGGCCTGTACACAGTTTAGTCGAGCGTATTTGAGGCACTTGTTCACTGCGAAAGAGATGCTGGGGCCGATTTTGCTCTCCATACACAACCTGACTTTTTACCAACGTGTTGTGTCAGATTTGCGCCAAGCGATTCTCGAAAACCGCGCTCAGGCGTACCGAGACACTCAGCTTGCCCGCTGGGGCGTTGGCTCTTAATATACCGGGCTTGACGGAAGTGCGGTGCTCATCTGAAGTTCCGCCCGAACGGTGGCCCGTTCGCAAGCGGTTCATCCTGATTGTGTTGTCAGTTTGAACCAAACCAGGCCACATTCCAGTTGCCTGGTCTCGCTTCGATCGAATTACCGGGCTGAACGTACAAGATCTCGGTAACGACGATGTTTAATTTTGATGGGTTATTGATACTCGCCGAAGAGGCAGCCGAAAAAGCGCCGAAGGAAATCTCGCCGCTTGCCCAGTTCATGGGTTTTGTGCCGCTGATCGCTGTTGCCGTGTTCGGGTACCTGATTCTGTTTCGCGGTCAAAGCGCCGAGAAGAAGAAACAGCAATCTCTGATGGACGGTCTCAAGAAAAACGACCGGGTGATGACCATTGGTGGCATCATAGGTACCGTTGCTGATCCATCGGCTGATGGCGATCTGATTACGATCAAGGTCGATGACGGAACGCGAATGAAATTTCGCAAGTCGGCAATTTCGGGTCTCTACGAAGCTCCGAAAGACGCCGACAAGAAAAGCTGACAAAATCCGGTCTGTGTGCCGGAAGAGTGAATAACAACCAGGGACTAGCAATGAACTCTTTCAATTTCGCGTTCATCCAGGCGCTTGAGAAAGCGACCGATGCCGGCAAAGCAGCCGGCGCGGAAGTCGCGCCTAAGGCTGCCGAGGCTGCGGAAGCGGCTGGTGGAAGCGTGTATGGAAAGCTGTTGTTCGTCGTTGCAGTGTTGATTCTGCCATTTGTGCTGGGTCACCTGCTGGCTTCTGTATTGAAGCTGAAAGACGACGGCATGCGATTCAGCACATGCCTTTTCGCTCTCTTCGCCAGCGTCGCACCGTTCGTGTGGCACGGAGTGCAGGGAACCGATTTCAACAACATCATTCGTCGAGGCATTGACCTGGCGGGTGGTACCAACATGGTCTTCCAGGTAGATCAGGACCAGACTGAGAAGGACATCACGAACCAGGCAATGGACCAGATGGTCGCCGCCGTGAGTCGTCGAATTAACAAGTCTGGTACTGAAGAAGTCACTGTTCGACAGGTCGGTTCAGACCGAATCGAAGTGATTGTGCCCGGTGCTGACCCTGGTCTCGTAGCCGATTTGAAGGCTCGGATGGTTCGATTGGGAAGTCTTGAGTTCGGACTCGTCGCGAACTCGGCCGACCACGCTTCGCTGATCGCCAAAGCCAATGACCTTCCGAATAGCATTACGGAATTGCGTGAAGGCGGCGAAATTGTTGCTGTCTGGCGTCGACTTGGTGAAAAGTCAGATGGAACCCCCAAGACAATCAGCCCCGGCGATCACGCTCGACGAACTGTGTCAACGGAGCAGGGTGAACAGGTAGACGAAATTCTGATTGTCCGCGCGAAAGAGAATAACCGAATCACGGGTAAGTACCTGACCCGAGCGAACTCGACCGCCGACCAGGCGGGACGACCGGCCGTTGGTTTCAACTTCGACCGAACGGGTGCGTGGTTGTTTGAGAAGCTGACCCGAGCCAACCGTCCACGGGCGGATGGCAGCCGGAGGTTCCTTGCGATTCTTCTGGACAACAAGGTTCATTCAGCCCCTTCGATCAACAGTATCATCAGTGATCAGGGAATCATCGAAGGCGACTTCTCGCTTTCTGAGGTTCGTGAGCTGACATCGGTTCTGAACGCGGGTGCTTTGGAACTTCCATTGAAGCCCGATCCGATTAACGAAATGACAATCGACCCGCTTCTCGGAGCCGACGTTCAGGAAAAAGGTATGCGAGCGATTGCGATCGCATCGATTGCTGTCGTCATCTTCATGCTGCTTTATTACCGCTTTGCTGGGTTCGTTGCAGTCATCTGTTTGGCCATGAACCTACTGTTGGTTCTTGGTTGCATGGTGGCAATTCAGGCGACGTTTACTCTGCCCGGTATCGCTGGCTTGGTGTTGACGATCGGTATGGCGGTGGATGCGAACGTCCTGATCTTTGAACGTATTCGTGAAGAGACGGCACGTGGTTCAAGCCTGCGGATGGCCATCCAAAACGGGTTTGGTCGAGCCTTCACAACGATTGTTGACGCAAACGTCACGACACTGATTACTGCCGCCATTCTGTTCATGATTGGTACAGACCAGGTCAAAGGTTTTGCTGTGACACTGATCATCGGGATCCTGATGAGTATGTTCACGGCCTTGTACTTTGGTCGATTGCTGTTCGATTTGTTCGAACGCAAGCGATGGATCACGAAGCTCAGCATGTCCAGCATCGTGGGGACAACAAATCTCGACTTCATCGGCAAGCGTGGACTCGCAGCCGTTGCATCAGCAGCACTGATCGCAGTTGGAATGGGTGCCTTCATTACGCGTGGCACGGATAACTACGACATTGACTTCACCGGCGGCACGATGGTGACAATGCGGTTCGAAGAGCCTCACAGCATCGACGAAGTGCGTACCGCACTGACAGCAAACGGCCCGAACGGGAATCCGTGGTTTACCGAAGATATCACGATTGAGGGACTGTCCGTCGCAGGAGCCGAGGGTGAAGACGCCGGAAGCTACTTCCGCCTGCGAACTCGCGACCGAGACGAAACAGCCAGCAAGGGCATCAAAGACGTGCTGGCCAAGATGGCTCAGGATGCGGGCGGCAATATCGATGATCTTGCTGGCAACCCAGAGCTTGTCGCGAAGATTGACGTGGCGAAGTACGCGACGGAAACACTGGATGCTCAGCGGCTTACTGATGTTCTTTCTTCTGTGAAGAAGGGTCGCATCGAAGATCGCGTGAATGATGCAGTCACTGCAGCTGGTGGTATGAATCTGATTCACATCACAATGGATCACGACACTCCTGCACAGATTCCTAGTGCGGCTGATGGCGAAGAGAACGCCGATCCGACAGCTGGTGGTTTGAAGACGGATATGGCTTTCAGTTCCGAAATTTCGTCCGTCACCATCATGGATAACTTCATGGCGGCTCTCGAACGAGTCGCCCCTGGTGAATACAGCGAAGTCGCTTCGTTGCTGCAGGTGGAAGGTTCAGAGGGATCTGGTATCGATGCCGCTGAGAACTCTGTCAAGAAGTTCTCTAAGGCTACTTTAACCACATACCCGCAGCTGGACGAACAAGACGTTTCCAGCGCTCTCGCTTCAATGAAAGAAGCGATGGCAACGAAGCCTCACTTCGACGAAGTGAACAGCTTTGCAAGTTCAGTCGCTGGTGAGATGAAGACTTCAGCTTTGATCGCCATCATCGTGAGCCTTATTGCGATCATTGGTTATATCTGGTTTCGGTTCCAACAGATCACGTTCGGTCTGGCGGCTGTTGCGGCTCTGGTACACGACGTTCTAGTCGTACTTGGTGTCGTTGCATTAGCTTCTTACCTCAGCGGAAACAGTTTTGGCGAGTTGTTGTTGCTTAACGATTTCAAGATCAACCTACCAATGATTGCCGCGTTCCTGACCATCGTTGGTTACTCGCTGAACGATACGATTGTGGTCTTTGACCGTATTCGAGAAGTTCGCGGCAAGAACCCGGCTTTGACTACGGAAATGGTGAATCGTTCTCTGAACCAAACGCTCTCACGAACCTTGTTGACGTCTGTCACAACGTTCATCGTGGTGGCGATCCTGTACGCGATCGGTGGTGAAGGAATCCATGGCTTCGCGTTCTGCTTGGTGATTGGCGTGATTGTCGGTACCTACAGTTCGATTTTCGTCGCCAGCCCGGTTTTGGTATGGTTGATGAACCGAACTCAATCCCCTGCGTCGTCAACAAGCTCGTCTCGCGAGAAGGTCGCGACGACCTGATTGCCGTTGCTTGAAATTGAATCAAAGGGACCGCCAGTCGGTCCCTTTTTTTGTTGGGCAAAGTTTGATTACCGAAGAGGCTACCGATGTTCGCGAGTCACCTGGAGTGCCCGAAGTGTTGCGCCAAATACAAAACAGAAGAGCCGCATCAGCTCTGTTCGTGCGGTAGCCCGCTTTTGGTTCGCTACGACCTAAAGCAGGTAGCGGCCAACATGTGCAAAGAAACGGTCGCCAACCGCCCTCCGGATCTTTGGCGTTACCGAGAGCTGCTGCCCGTCGTGCACGAAGAGAACATCGTGACGATGGGTGAAGGCATGACGCCGTTGCTGAAGCTGAATCAATTGGGCCAGCAGCTCGGAATGTCGAATCTGTTTCTGAAGGATGAAGGCATCATCCCAACTGGCAGCTTCAAGGCGCGAGGTGCAGCGGTTGGTGTATCGCGAGCGAAAGAGCTGGGAGTCAAGACGCTGGGTATGCCAACCAACGGGAACGCTGGCGGTGCGTGGTCTCTGTACTGCGCGAAGGCTGGAATCGAAGCCGTCATTGTCATGCCCAAAGATGCGCCTGTGATTCCACGGGCAGAGTGTGCGATTGCGGGGGCGTCGCTGTCTCTTGTGGACGGCTTGATTAGTGATGCCGGAAAGATCGTCGGTCAGGCGATCAAAGCGAACAGCTGGTACGACGCCAGTACTCTGAAAGAGCCGTACCGTATTGAGGGCAAGAAGACCATGGGGCTGGAACTTGCCGAACAGTTGGGTTGGGAAATGCCGGACGTGGTTCTCTATCCAACTGGCGGAGGCGTCGGCCTGATTGGAATCTACAAAGCTCTGTGCGAACTGAAAGAAATCGGTTGGGTGACTGGTGACTTGCCAAGAATGGTTGCTGTCCAGGCGACGGGGTGTCCGCCAATTGTTGAAGCATGGAAAGAGGGCAAGTATGAAGCCGATTTCTGGGAGAACGCCCACACATGTGCGTTTGGGATTACTGTGCCGAAGGCGATTGGAGACTTTTTGGTTCTGGAAGCGGTCTATGAAACCAACGGCTGCGCGATTGCTGTGACGGACGAAGAAACGCTTGCAGCCGAATCGTTACTGGCGAAAGTCGAGGGTGCATTCGTGTGTCCGGAGGGCGCCGCTTGTATGGCTGCGACACAGCAGTTGCTGGCCGATGGATGGATAAAGGCGGACGACCGAGTCGTTGTGTTGAACACGGGCTGCGGCATCAAGTACCCGGAGACGGTTCGTTCGAACCCGCCACTGCTTCAACCTGGAGACCATCTTCCAGGGAATGCACAGGCCTGATCAGTTGGTGTTTGATTCGCTGTCAGCTCGCTCGCGATTGGCATCCTCGTGGGCGTCGTTTCTTCGCGTCTACGCAGCAGTTGCAGCCGTTCGCTTCGAACGCGCGATGAGGTACTTGACGCAAAGGCAACTGACTGGGAACACGGTGAACGGCGAGAAGAGTACTTTCATGCGCGACCTGAACTGAAAGTTGCGCGAAAGCGTTGAGTTAGGAGAACTAG
>JBGCDN010000680.1:0-37814 GCA_045105495.1 Planctomycetaceae bacterium | reverse complement strand
CGGCCTGCTATTCGCCTACGATCAGATTTGGCTCTGGTTTTTCAGGCTCATCGGATTCGTAGTTAAACCGGAAGCAATACCCCCGGGCGAATAGATCTGCTTAATCCCACATATATTCTCTACTGGTCGATTGAAAACAGTCGACCAAATGCAGATCATTGCCGATCCCCCTCGCGTACATCCACGCAGGCCGAACCAACCCTTGAGGCGACTTATGTCTATTGTTGAGCACATACCTGAGCCAGGCGAAAAGCTCTGGTACGTGCTCAAAGTGCAGAGCAACCGTGAACGTACTATTCGCGATTCTCTCGTACGTCGAATCAAGCGAGAAGGCCTTGAAGAGTTTTTCGGCGAGGTAATCATTCCAACCGAAAAGGTCGTCGACACTAAAGGTGGGAAAAAGCGGGTCACTGAGCGGAAGCTCTTCCCAGGGTACATCATGATCCAGATGGAGCGCAATGACGAGACTTGGTATCTGGTTCGCGAGACGAGTGGCGTCGGTGACTTTACGGGAACAGCCAACAAGCCCGTGCCCATGCAAGAGCATGAGATTGCCCGGATGCTCGGCAAAGAAGAAGCAGAAGAAGTCGCGGCGCCTCGAATCAAGATCGAGTTTTCGCCAGGCGATATTGTAAAAATCAAAGAAGGCACCTTCGAGAGCTTCGAAGGGACGATCGAGGAGATCGATCAGAGCAGCGGGAAAGTTTCCGTGCTCATTGAGATCTTCAATCGTACGACGCCGGTAGAGCTCGAATACTGGCAAGTCGAAGCCGTATAGGCTCAAGTTTTCAGGCAGGAACAATGGCCAAACAGGTTACAGCTGAGATCAAGGTGCAGGTTATGGGCGGGCAAGCGACCCCGGCCCCGCCTGTCGGTACCGCATTGGGCCCTCACGGCGTGAACATCGGACAATTCGTCCAGCAGTTCAATGACCGAACAAAGGACCTCAGCGGGACGACCGTGCCCGTAGTTATTACAGTTTACAACGATCGTTCTTTTGACTTCGTGCTAAAGAGTCCGCCTGCTGCGGTACTCCTGAAGCAGGCGGCCGGAATTGCAAAAGGCTCGGGGAGTCCGAAAGCCGAAAAGGTCGGCAAGGTTACCCAAGAGCAGCTAATCAAAATTGCAGAGACCAAGAAGGCGGACCTAAATGCGTCCGACATCGAGCATGCTGCGAGAATCATCGCTGGCACAGCCCGAAGCATGGGTCTCGAAGTCGTCGAATAGTCCGACGGCTGTCGTTTGGTTGAATCAAGTTGTGGTGGTATAAAAATGGCTAACGCGAAACGAATGACGCACCTGAAGGCGAAGGTTGCCGACATGGGTGCTGTGGATTTAGCTACTGCGGTCAAATCGTTGAAGGGGCTCGAGTCCGGGCTCCCAAAAGGATGCAAGCCTTGCGGTTTCGACCAGACGGTCGAGGTTTCGATGCGATTAGGCGTCGACCCTAAGCAGGCCGATCAAATCGTACGTGGGTCGATCGTACTTCCACACGGAATCGGCAAGGCACAGAGAGTGCTCGTTTTTGCCCAAGGTGACAATGTTGCAGTAGCTGAGGCCGCTGGCGCCGACGTAGTTGGCGGGAAGGATTTAGCCGACAAGATTAAAGACGGCTGGCTGGAGTTCGATGTTGCAATTGCAACGCCAGACATGATGGGCGTTGTTGGGCCACTCGGGCGAGTTCTGGGACCCCGCGGAATGATGCCTTCACCGCGGGCTGGGACCGTCACGCAAGACGTCACAAACGCGGTCAAGGAATACAAAGCTGGCAAGGTTGAGTTCCGGGTTGATGCAGGGTCAAACGTGCATTGCGTCGTCGGAAAGATGAGTTTCGATGCACCCCAGCTTCAGGAGAACATCCAGGCCCTGTTTGACTACGTAGAATCACTTAAGCCATCTGCGGCCAAGGGAACTTACGTCAGAAACATCTGCCTGACTGCGACCATGTCCCCGGGCATTACGGTCGCTGCATAGCAATCTTATACAGATAGTGGGATTGGACGAATGAGTAAACCAATCAAGCAATTGCTGATCGACGAGATCACCTCGCGAATGGGCGAGCATCGCGACATGCTTGTCATTGACGTGTCACGTCTTGATGCAATTTCAGCAAACAAGTTTCGAATCGCACTGGCCGAGAAGAGTATCACGGCACTGACCGTGAAGAATTCCCTGGCCCGAAAGGCTCTTGAAGGGGTCGGCGTCGAATCATTGGACGGCATCCTTGCCGGGCCTTCGACATTAGTCTGGGGCGGAGAGGATGTAGTCGCGCTCTCTAAGGAGATCGCTAAATGGGCCAAGGATTTCAATGAAGTCGAAATCAAAGGCGCTACCGTCGAAGGGGAAACTCTCGACTCAGCCGGGGTCGACGCACTTGCCAAGAGTCCCGGTCGCGAAGAGCTTCTTTCTATCATTTCCGGGCAACTCATTGGACCCGGTGCACAACTGGCATCTCAGCTTCTGGGCCCCGGCGGCCAGCTAGCCGGCCAAATCAAATCCAAAAGCGAAGATGACGAATAGCGTCACTTTGTATTCTTAAACAACTAATTGAGATGAGCTCACCACCGGTGAGTATTTCTGACAGCGAAAGGCGTAACAATGGCAACTGCAGAAGCAACTGAGTTTGATGCAACAACCAAAGAACTCGGCGACAAGATCGTTGGCATGACTCTTCTGGAAGCTAAGAAGCTTTCTGATTACCTCGAAGAAGTACACGGAATCAAAGCTGCCAGTGGCGGCGCAGTCATGATGGCTGGCCCTGCTGACGGCGGCGGTGGCGAAGCTGCTGCGGAGCAAACTGAATTCGACGTCGTCCTTACCGGATTCGGCGACAGCAAGATTCCGGTCATCAAGGTGGTTCGTGGCGCAACTGGCCTAGGCCTGAAAGAAGCCAAAGAGATCGTCGAAAACGCTCCAAAGGCACTCAAAGAAGGCGTTTCGAAAGAAGATGCAGAGAAGCTGAAAGAAGAAATCGAAGCAGCAGGTGGTACAGCCGAAGTCAAGTAGGCTGAAAGATTGATTAGGGCACCAAATTTGCTGTCAGGTGCCCTTTTCAATGATCTTCGAATGCGTTACGGTTCTTTAGCTTTTTGGCTTGAGAGCCTTTCGCTGCTTCATGTCTTTTCATCGTTGGTCGTGCCCGGTTGCCGCACGGCTAGCCATCGGCAATTCCGTTGTCGATGTTTCGGGGGATCTTCCGCTCCGTGAGCTTGCGTCCAAACGTCCGCTTGTTCTGGTTCGCCGCATTCAAGAGCCGATTTTTTTCGGCGTTTCTTTGCGATCCCCGCTGCGCATTCCAAGCTACTGCTTCCCTCAAGGTGCGAGTTGCGATGCTAACAGCATCGTAGACTGGTCGGAGAAAGTTACGCTATGCCAATTCCTCCCGTTCGAACTATCGACCGTGACGAAATTCGCAATTTCGGAAAGATCACGCGCGAGTCTGATCTCGGATCACTCAACGACATTCAGACCGTCTCCTACGCGCGTCTACTTCAAAGTGATTCATCGAAGAAGGCCGGTACGCGACGTGAGCAAGGTATTGAAGGGATCCTGCAAGAGATCTTCCCGATTACCAGTTACGACGGGCAGTACCAGCTTGAGTACGTAAAGTACGAACTTGGAAAGCCTCGCTACACTCCAACTGAGTGTCGTCAGCTACGACTCACCTATGGACGACCATTCCGGGTGTGGCTTCGACTGGTTAAGGAACAGCCGATCGAGGAAGAGGTGTATCTCGGCGACATCCCCATCATGATCGGTGGTGGTGAATTCATCATCAACGGCGCAGAGCGTGTCGTAGTTAGTCAGCTACACAGGTCTCCCGGTGTTGACTTCGTCATGGTTGACGAACCGGGTGAACGAAAGACTCACTCCTGCCGGATCATCCCGGAACGTGGTTCATGGATTGAACTTGTTGTCGGCAAAAAGGACACGCTGAGCGTCCGCATCGACCAGAGTGGTAAGTTCTCAGCCATGACGTTGTTGCGAGCGATGGACGAAGAATGCTCGACTGACGCCACGCTCATCAACATGTTCTACGACGTAGAGACTGTGAAGACGACACCGGCCAAGCTCGAAGGCATGGTTGGTCGGTTCGCTGCAGATGACATCATTTACCCTGTGAAGCATGACCGTGTGGGCGAAATTATCGTCGATGCTGGCCGAGCCATTACAGATGAGATCCTCGAGCAGATCAAAGAGTCTGGCCTGAAGGAACTACCGCTGATCACTGAGGTGAGGGATCAACTGATCCTTAACAGTATCGCCGAAGACGGTACGAGCACGCACGAAGAAGCTTTGCTTCGAATCTACCAGCGGCTTCGTCCTGGCAACCCTCCACAGTTGGACAAAGCTCGCGATCTGTTTCGTGAAAAATTCTTCGATGTGAATCGGTACCGACTTGGGCGTGTTGGGCGATTCCGAATTAACCGCAAGTTCGAGCAGGGCATTTCTGACGATGAAATGACTCTTCGACCCGAGGACTTTACGAACTCAATTCGCTATCTCATCCGTCTTCGCACGAACGACGGTTCTGCCTATGTCGACGACATCGACAACCTTGGTAACCGCCGATTGCGTACGATCGATGAGCTGGGCACGGACGAAATTCGCAAGGGTTTCCTGAAGCTGCGTCGAACCGTACAGGAGCGAATGAGCCTCAAGGACGTTGAGGAAATGACACCGCGAACACTCATCAATCCGAAGAGTGTTTCGGCTGCAATCGACTACTTCTACGGCAGAAGCGAGCTGTCCCAAGTCGTCGACCAGACCAACCCGCTTTCCATGCTCACACACGAGCGACGGCTCAGTGCTCTCGGCCCGGGTGGACTTAACCGTAAGCGAGCTGGTTTTGAAGTGCGAGACGTTCACATCTCGCACTACGGTCGAATTTGCCCGATTGAAACGCCGGAAGGGACAAACATTGGTTTGATCTCCTCCCTGAGTGTTTTCGCAAAGGTCGACGACTACGGATTCCTGATCACTCCTTACCGGAAGGTCGAGAATTCAACGGTAACCGAAGAAATTGTTTGGCTTCGTGCTGATGAAGAAGCATCCGTCTACGTCGTGCCGGCGGATACGCCAATTGCAGACGGGAAGCTTAGCGAGCAACGAATCCTGGCACGTTTTCAGAACGATGTGGTCTGGGCCAGCGTCGAACAGGTCCAGTTCATCGATGTCGCTCCAAACCAGATGGTCGGTGTCTCCGCTGGCTTGATTCCATTCCTTGAGCACGACGATGCAAACCGGGCCCTCATGGGCTCCAACATGCAACGGCAAGCGGTGCCACTGTTGATTGCTGAGCGGCCAGTCGTCGGCACAGGCATGGAGCCAATCGTTGCGAAGAACTCCGGCATGCTCGTCCGTGCAGAGCGAGCTGGAAAAGTCACCTACGTCGATGCAACCCGCGTCGAGGTCGATGGGCGAAACTATCCGCTGCGTAAGTTCGTCGGCCTTAACGAGCGAACCTGCTTGAACCAAAAGCCAATCGTCAGCGTTGGCGACAAAGTTTCGAAGTTGCAACCGCTCTGTGACACTGCGGCAACGCGAAACGGTTCCCTCGCCTTGGGTCGAAACGTCCTCGTCGCCTTCATGTCATGGGAAGGTTACAACTTTGAAGACGCGATTATTCTGTCTGAGCGGTTGGTAAAGGAAGACGTTTACACGTCTATCCACCTTGACGAATTCGATGTCGAAATTCGCGAAACCAAGCTTGGCCGAGAAGAATTCACTCGCGACATTCCGAATGTCAGCGAGAAAGCACTCCGCCATTTGGATGACAGCGGTATCGTCAAAGTCGGAACACGAGTTCAGCCGGGTGACATCCTCGTCGGTAAAGTCTCGCCAAAAGCCAAGTCCGAACTAACACCGGAAGAAAAGTTGCTCCACGCGATTTTCGGCCGAGCTGGTGAAGACGTGAAGAACGAATCTTTGGAAGTGCCTTCGGGCGTCGAGGGAATCGTTATCCATACCGAGAAATTCTCTCGGCGCGGAGCCATGTCTGAAGTCGAGAAGAAGCGATCGATCGAAGAAGAAAAGCAGATCGCTACCGAGGGTAACAAGAAGGTTGCTGAAGCCTTCAAAGTGTTCCTGCCCAACTTCGAAACGGCTTACGGAGCAAAGCTCGAAGACGATGACGGCGAAAAAGTCGGCGGCATGACCGAAGACAAGCCAATCGCTGATTTCGCCCGGAACTTCAAACGAGAGTTTGAGACCATGAAGATCCGGGACGACGAGAAGAAGGCAGCTTGCCACGAAGTGATGGACGCACACTGGCCACTGGTTGAAGACGAAATCGACATCGCTGAACACGCTATGAACACGTTGAAGCGTGGCGACGAACTCCCAAGCGGGGTTCTTCAGATGGTGAAAGTCTACGTCGCGTCAAAACGACAAATTTCGGTCGGCGACAAGATGGCTGGTCGTCACGGTAACAAAGGTGTGATTTCCAAGATCCTTCCTGAAGAGGACATGCCGTTCCTTGAGGATGGCACGCCTGTCGACATCATTCTGAACCCACTTGGTGTTCCGAGTCGTATGAATGTCGGCCAGATCCTCGAAACCCACCTCGGTTGGGCAGCTCAAAAGCTTGGCTTCCGAGCGGTCTGTCCTGTTTTCGACGGTGCCACGGAAGAAGAAATCCACGCCTGCCTTCGAGAAGCTGGACTGCCTGAAGACGGTAAAGCGACACTCTTCGATGGTCGAACCGGGGAGGCTCTGGAACAAAAAACAACGGTTGGTCAAATCTACATGCTGAAGCTGCACCACTTGGTGGATGACAAGGTTCATGCACGTGCGACAGGACCTTACTCGCTCATTACGCAGCAACCTCTTGGCGGGAAAGCTCGCTTTGGCGGTCAGCGATTTGGCGAGATGGAAGTATGGGCTTTGGAAGCTTACGGAGCTGCATACATCCTGCAGGAGCTGCTAACGGTTAAGAGTGACGATGTTGAGGGGCGAACCAAGATTTACGAATCGATGGTGAAGGGCGAAAATACGCTCGAAGCCGGTACGCCTGCGAGTTTCGACGTCTTGAACAACGAGATTCGTGGCCTTTGTCTCAACATGCAATTGGAAAAATCATCAGCAAACTAGGCAGTTAGCTTTCTAACCCTGCTGAAGTTTGACTTGGTTCTCTCCCCAAGGAGTTTGATGTGAGCGTCGGTGAACCTACTGTTTTCGAACGCGTTAACGATTACGGATCTGTAAAGATTGGCTTGGCCAGTCCGCACGACATCCGCAGCTGGTCTTTTGGCGAAGTGAAGAAGCCAGAGACAATCAACTACCGGACGTACCGCCCTGAGCGCGATGGTCTTTTCTGCGAACGTATTTTTGGGCCTGAAAAGGACTGGGAATGCGCGTGCGGTAAGTATCGTGGCATGAAGTACAAGGGCATGATCTGTGACCGTTGTGGTGTTAAGGTCACACATAGCCGTGTCCGACGAAAACGAATGGGGCACATCGAGCTCGCTGCTCCTGTTGTTCACATCTGGTTCTTCAAATCAATGCCCAGCCGCCTTGGTGCATTGCTCAACATGAAGACGACTTCCCTTGAGAAGGTCGTCTACTTCCAGGACTACGTTGTCACTGATGCTGGCGACACGCCGCTCGAAGTCGGTCAGGTTATGACCGAAGAAGACGCTCGAAAAGCCACGGCTGAATATGGCCACGGAACATTCGATGTCGAGATGGGCGCTGAAGCCATCAAGAAGCTTCTGCTTAAGCTCAACCTGCGAGAGCTCTCCGACCAGCTGCGAGAAGACCTGAAGAACACAGGTAGTCAGCAGAAGATCAAAGACTACATCAAGCGCCTTAAAATTACAGAAGCGCTGCGCGATAGTGACAACAAGCCGGAATGGACCGTGCTGGATGTCATTCCTGTCATCCCACCCGATCTGCGTCCGCTAGTTCTTTTGGACTCTGGTAACTTTGCAACCAGTGACCTCAACGATCTCTACCGTCGTATCATCAACCGAAATAACCGGCTGAAGAAGCTAGTCGACCTGAACGCTCCTGAAGTGATCGTTCGGAACGAGAAACGAATGCTGCAGCAGTCTGTCGACGCTTTGTTCGACAACAACCGCTGTAAGCGACCAGTGCTTGGTTCGTCAAACCGACCCCTCAAGTCGTTGACCGACATGATTAAGGGTAAGCAGGGTCGCTTCCGCGAGAACCTACTTGGGAAACGTGTCGACTACTCAGCTCGTTCGGTGATCGTCGTTGGGCCGGAGCTGAAGCTCCACCAGTGTGGTCTCCCAAAGAAGATCGCGCTCGAACTTTTCCAGCCTTTCGTTATTCGCAGACTGAAAGAACTCGGCCACGCGGACACCATCAAAAGCGCGAAGCGTATGCTTGAGCGTCGCGATGAAGACGTTTGGGATATTCTTGATGAAGTGATCCATAACCACCCGGTTATGCTGAACCGAGCCCCGACGCTTCACCGGATGGGTATTCAGGCGTTCGAACCTGTACTCGTTGAAGGAAACGCAATCCGGTTGCACCCATTGGTCTGCAAGGGATTCAATGCCGACTTCGACGGAGACCAGATGGCGGTCCACTTGCCGCTATCCATCGAAGCTCAGGTTGAAGCGACCACGCTGATGTTGTCGACCAACAACATCTTTAGTCCAGCCAACGGTGCTCCGATTATTAGTGCCTCCCAGGACATCGTCATGGGTTGCTACTACCTAACTCTGAAGCGTTCCGATCGCCCCGGCGAAGGCATGGTCTTCGCATCTCCACAGGAAGTGCACATGGCATTTTCGCAGGGCAAGATCACTCGACACACGACTGTCAAAGTAAGGGTCGGTCGCGACAAACGTGTTAAGGGCGAAGGCGCCGAAGACTACAAGCCGGGCGGGCTTGTTGAGACCAGTGTCGGTCGCGTGATGTTCAATGACATCCTGCCCAGCAAGATGTCCTACTACAACATCACGATGCGGAGTAAGGATCTCGCCAACGTCATTTCCGACTGCTACCTCGAGCTCGGACGGAAGGCGACCATTCATCTGCTCGACCGCATGAAAGAAATCGGTTTCCGCTCTTCAACGGCGAGTGGCTTGTCCTTCGGTTCAAGTGACCTGACAACGGCACCAAACAAAGACCAGGTGATCGGCGCCGCTGAAAAGAAAGTCCTCAAGCAGATGAAACTGTTTGAGCGTGGCGTAATCACCAACCAAGAACGCTACAACGCGGTTCTCGACACGTGGACACACGCCCGTGAAGAGATTACCGAATCGATGATGGAGCAACTTAAGCACGACGTTCGTGACGAAGGTGCTTACGTCAATCCGATTTACCTCATGGCCCACTCTGGTGCTCGTGGTGGTGTCGAACAGATTCGGCAGCTTGCAGGTATGCGAGGGCTGATGGCCAAGCCGTCTGGCGAAATCATCGAAACGCCGATCAAGGCGAACTTCCGTGAAGGCCTGTCAGTACTTGAGTACTTCAGTTCCACACACGGAGCCCGTAAGGGCTTGGCTGACACCGCGTTAAAAACCGCTGACAGTGGTTACCTAACACGTAAGCTTGCTGACATCTGCCAAAACATGGTCGTCACCACACGTGATTGCGGCACGACTCGCGGCATTACTCGCGGAGTTGTTTATCGCGGTGAGAAGGTTGAGATCAGTCTGGCCGAGGCGATCCGTGGTCGCGTCAGCCGAACTAACATCGTGAACCCCATCACCGACGAGGTAATCGTTCGCGAAGACGAACTGATCACCATCGACATTGCCAAGCGAATCCAGGAAATGGGCCTTGAGCGTATTCAGGTACGTAGCCCAATGACCTGCGAATCGCCACTCGGTATTTGTCAGCTCTGCTACGGCATGGACCTCTCCAGCGGACGTCTGGTCGAGCAGGGCCTTGCGGTTGGAATTATCGCTGCCCAGAGTATCGGTGAACCCGGTACTCAGCTGACAATGCGAACCTTCCACATCGGTGGTACAGCGTCACGCGACCTCGAAGATAGTGAGCTGAAAGCTCGACGTGCTGGTCGAGTTAAGTTTGCTCGACTTCGAAGTGTGGTGAACCCTGACGGAGCGACTATCGTTCTTGGCCGAAACGGCGAAATTGCACTCGTCGATGCGAAAGGCCGCGAACTTGAGAAGCAGACGATCCCGAGTGGTTCGACTCTAATGGTCAAAGAGGACGACGAAGTCAAAATTGGCGACGTCTTGTGCAACTGGGACCCTCACGCTATTCCCATTATCGCGGAAGTCGGCGGTACGGTTCGCTACGAAGACTGTGCCGAAGGTCGCTCCATGCGAAGCGACACAGACACTACCGGCAACATGCGACGCACAATCATCGAACACAAAGGCGATTTGCACCCGCAGGTTGTCGTGGAAGATGGCACCGGCAAGATCCTCGACTTCTACTACCTGCCTGAACGCGCAAGTATCGAAGTTGACGAAGGTGCCCAGATCAGTGCCGGCACCATGGTCGCGAAGACCCCTCGTGAATCCGGCGGTACGCAGGACATTACGGGCGGTCTGCCTCGAGTTACCGAACTCTTCGAAGCTCGGAAACCAAAAGACCCAGCGGTTGTCGCTGAGATCGATGGTGAAGTTGAACTCGTTGCTGAACGAAAACGCGGTAAGCGAATCATCATCGTCCGAGGCGATGACGGCACCGAAGTCGAACACGTTATCCCGCACGGTAAGCAGCTACTTGTTCACGCGAATGATCGCGTGAACGCCGGTGATGCACTCGTTCGTGGTCCACTCGTTCCGCATGATATTCTCCGAGTAGGAACATCCACCCAAAGTGGAACCGAAGCAGTTCAGGAATACCTACTTCGGGAAATCCAAAACGTCTACCGTGCTCAGCGCGTGGAAATCGACGACAAGCATGTCGAAATCGTCGTCGCCCAGATGCTGCGTAAGGTCAAGGTCGAAGACGTCGGTGATACAGAGCTTCTTCCAGGCATACTGGTTGACAAGTTCGAGTTCCAACGCGTCAACGAAGCTTTGAAATCCTGCGTCAAAGTAACCGACCCAAGTGAAACCGACTACGAAATTGGCGACGTCGTCCGACTTGCCGACATTGAAGAAGTGAACGCAGAAATTTCTTCACCGGTAAAAACGACCAAGCCGAAACCTGCCCGATCGACGGTACAGTTGCTTGGTATCACCAAGGCTGCTGTGCAGAGTGAGAGCTTTATCTCGGCGGCTAGTTTCCAGGAAACAACCAAAGTCCTGACCGAAGCAGCTTTGGCCGGTAAAGTCGATAATCTTGTCGGCCTGAAGGAAAATGTAATCCTTGGTCACTTGGTTCCAGCTGGAACAGGTTTCAAATTACATCAGGAATCTCAGGTTCGGATTCACGACGAAGCCCTTCGAGAGCAGAAAGAAGAGAAAGAGCGAATTCTCGCTGCACGCGAAGTTCTTCTTAGTGAAGCAGAAGCTGCACAACCGTCTCCGCTTCAATCCATTGAACCGGCGGCACCCCCAGTAACTGCAGTAGAACCAACCCCTCCGCCCATTTCGGACACCCCTAGCCTGCCTAGTATTGCGGACCTAAGTCCTGATCCTGAGCAGTAAGCCGATTCCGGCGGTTGACGATGTACCACAGCACGGGTAGAGTGCCCGGTTCCTTATTTTTCCGAGTAATTCGGCTGAAAAAGACAGATGCCTACAGTTAATCAACTTGTTCGCAAGCCGCGAAAGCTGCAGAAAGCCAAGAGCAAGACACCCCTCCTCGAAGGGTGTCCGCAAAAACGTGGCGTTTGTCTGCAGGTTAAGACTGTGACTCCCAAGAAGCCGAACTCGGCTCTCCGAAAAGTCGCACGTGTTCGCCTCTCGAACGGAAAAGAAATCACAGCGTACATTCCGGGCGAAGGCCACAACCTGCAGGAGCACTCCATTGTGCTCGTTCGCGGTGGCCGAGTTCGCGACCTTCCGGGTGTTCGCTACAAAGTCATTCGTGGCGTTCTCGACACATTGGGTGTCGGTGACCGTAAGCAGGCACGTAGCCGCTACGGTGCGAAACGCCCTAAATAAGTTATCCCCTCGCCTCTTGTCGGCTTGAGCCGCGGAATCAGTCAAAATGGGTAAGCGTTTTACAGCTAGTGTGACACAGTTGAAGCCAGATCCTCGCTTTGAATCGAAGCTTGTATCTAAGTTCGTCAACTGCCTCATGTACGACGGCAAGAAGAGCGTTGCTCTCACGGCCTTCTATGACGCACTTGAGATCATCGAAAAGAAGCAGCCGGAAGTATCTCCTCTGGAGGTCTTCACCCAAGCTGTCGATAACGTCAAACCACAGATCGAAGTTCGGTCTAAGCGAGTTGGTGGTGCAACTTATCAGGTACCAACACCTGTAAGTCCAAAACGCCAGCAGACTCTTTCCATCCGATGGCTGCTGGAAGTCATTCGAGGCAAGAAGGGTCGCCCCGTCGCGATCACAATGGCTGACGAGTTTATTGCTGCCTATAAGCGAGAAGGCGCAGCAATGACCAAGCGCGAAAACGTCCACCGCATGGCGGACGCGAATAAGGCATTCGCACACTTCGCTTGGTAGCAAGCTCGCTCAATCAGAGATTTCACGCCAAACTCGTCTTCGACGTGTTTGGCTTTTTTTTTGAGAGAAGGACGTACTCGCGATGTCGCGATCTATCGACACAATTCGAAATATCGGGATCGTCGCACACATTGATGCGGGTAAGACGACCACCACCGAACGCATTCTGTACTACGCTGGCGCTTCCCACCGAATGGGGAACGTCGACGACGGCACGACACAGACGGACTTTGACCCCGAAGAAGCACAACGGGGCATCACGATCTATTCCGCCGCAGTGACCTGCGAATGGGATGGTGTCACGATCAATATCATCGACACGCCTGGCCATGTCGACTTTACCGCGGAAGTCGAACGTAGCCTTCGCGTCCTCGACGGGGCAGTAGTCGTTTTCAGTGCCGTCGAAGGCGTTGAGGCACAGAGCGAGACCGTTTGGCGACAGGCCAACCGCTACAAGGTCCCACGCATATGCTTCATCAACAAGATGGACAGGATCGGCGCCAGCTTCGAAGGCACACTCGATCAGATACGAAGACGCCTCACAACCGGCATACACGATGAAGGCGTAGAACCTCTCGGCGCCATCCCGGTTCAGGTCCCGATGGGAGCTGGCTCACACGATGGTGAAGATGCATTGTCTGGCGTGATTGACCTCGTCGAAATGAAGGCCCTCTACTTCGACAGCCAAAGCCGTGGCAAAGAGATGCAAGTCCGGGAGATCCCGGAAGAGCACATGGAACTTGCCGAGGAATGGCGGACGCAGCTAATCGACGCACTCACCCTGCTCGACGACGATTTGATGGAGCTCTACATGTCGGACGAACCAGTCCCGACCAACGAGATCCGCCGCGTCATTCGCAAGGGAACCCTCTCCGGCCTGATGTACCCAGTCTTTTGCGGGTCATCACTCGATTTCATCGGGGTGCAGCCAGTGCTGGACGGTGTCAAAGAGTACCTACCAAGCCCGGTCGATCGCCCACCTGTCGAAGGAACACACCCCAACGTCAAGAAGCAGGACGAACCGCAGACCAGACAGCCAAAAGACAGCGAACCAGTCTGCGCCTTGGTCTTCAAGATTGCTGCGGACCAACATGGTGACCTACACTTCATCCGAGTCTACTCAGGGGTCGTGAAAACCAATTCCCGGCTACTAAATTCTCGCACCGGCAAGAAAGAACTCATCAATCAGCTCTGGCACATTCAGTCTGATTCAAGAGAAAAGATCGATCAGGTTGCCGCTGGTGACATCGCGGGCGTCATTGGCCCCAAAGAAACGGTCACTGGTGACACTCTGTGCGACCAGCAAAAACCCCTGATCCTTGAGACCATTGCATTCCCCGAAACAGTCATTTCGATGGCCGTCGAACCGGACTCCAGTGCCGAACGAAAGAAACTCGCCGAGACGCTCGCGAGGCTCGCCAAACAGGACCCAACTTTCACTGCTGCTGTCAGCGAAGACACCGGCCAAACAATTATTAGCGGCATGGGCGAACTTCACCTCGAAGTCATCCGCCACCGCATGGAACGCGACTTCAACCTGAAGGTAAAGGTACACAAACCGCGTGTTAGCTACCGCGAAACGATTGGGCAAGCTGCAGAAGGCGTTGGCGAATTCAACCGTGGCGCGGAAGAGGAAGCCCAGTTCTGCAAAGTGAAGCTGCAAGTTGAGCCGTTCGATGGAGAGCAGCCGATTACTTTGGCGAATAAGCTCAAGCACGACGCAGTCAGTGACGACTTTTCAAAGCTACTGGAACGTACTGTGCTGGATGAATCACGCTCAGGCAGCATGTTCGGCTATCCGTTGATGAAAGCCAAAGTGACACTGCTCGACATTGAAACGCGAGCAGAGCAAACGACAGATACTGCCGTCCAGGCTGCTGGCTCTATGGCAGTTCGCGAAGCAATGGAGAATGCGGGTGGCGTCTTGCTTGAACCTATCATGCGGGTCGAGGTTACAACTCCAGATGAATTTCTCGGAAACATCCAGTCAGACCTGAATGCACGCCGTGCCATGATTGTTAACTCAGAACTACGTGGCGACCTTTCCGTCTTGGAAGTCCACGCTCCACTGTCCCAAATGTTTGGCTATTCATCCCAAATTCGCAGCCTATCCCAAGGCCGCGCATCATTTTCAATGGAGCCTTTACGTTACTCTGAGGCCCCAAGTACAGATATTGAGTTTTGATTTCGGAAAAGGCCAAGAGAGCTGGGTCGCCTTATTGACAAAGCGATTTTCCAGAACTAACATGGCCCCCTTCCTCACATTTTCGTGAGGTCTTTTTTTGACGTAAACCTTTTGCTCAGGACGATTTACGGTGGCGGCGAACCAGGAAAGCATCCGCATCCGGATGGAAGCATACGACCATTCGGTGTTGGACCAATCAGCTTCCGATATCGTCGATACCGCGAAGCGGACCGGCGCCATCGTGCATGGCCCAATTCCACTTCCGACTCGAATTGAACGCTACACAGTCTTGCGTAGCCCTCACATTGACAAGAAGTCGCGTGAGCAATTTGAGATCCGAACACACAAGCGATTGGTAGATATTGTCCAGCCAACAGGCAAAACAATCGACGCTCTAAATAAGCTGTCGTTGCCCGCTGGTGTAGATATCAAGATCAAGGCAACTGCTGTCGGCGGCTAGTGTCGACTGTTGCTTTATTGTCGCTCGGGCTGTCGCTGACTGCGACGGGCTGAAGTATTGAATAGCTATGGTCACTTTGGGTGGCTATTTACCATCGGCCGTTTTTGCGGGGAATCTGTACAATGCCAGTTGGACTCTTGGGTCGCAAAATCGGGCAGACTCAGGTCTACGGTGAGGATGGCGCTCTTGTGCCAGTCACTGTGATCGAAGCTGGCCCGTGCGTGGTCACTCAGATTCGAACAGTTGACCGCGACGGGTATGAAGCCGTCCAGATAGGGTTCGACGACAAGCCTCGTCGGCTCGCAAGTCGGTCAGAGCGTGGCCGCATGACTGCGATCAGTAGTAAACGACAAAAGGTTCGCGAGGCCGCAGGTGTCGAACTTTTGGCAAAGCCTGACTGCGAACCGAAGCGTTTCATTAGGGAGTTCCGAACAGACGGTGAAGATCATAACTGTGAAGTTGGGCAATCGCTGACTGTTTCGTCTCTCGCTGACCTAAAGCGTGTAGATGTAATTGGCAAGACAAAGGGTCGCGGCAATGCTGGCGTAATGAAACGTCATAACTTCGCCGGGCAGCGTGCTAGTCATGGCGTCAAGCGTGTTCACCGACATGGCGGCTCGATCGGGCAGAGTGCCGACCCTGCACGGGTCATCAAGGGCACTAAGATGCCTGGCCGCTACGGTGGGACTCACGTTACCGTTCGAAACTTGAAAATCGTGCGACTAGACGAAGAGAACAATATGCTATTGGTGGCTGGTGCTGTGCCAGGGCCGGTTGGCAGTTACGTTGTCGTTCGGCATTCAAAGAAACAGAAGTAGTCGACCATGGTTTCAATTCCAATTCATAATCAGTCTGGTGCTGAGGTCGGCACATACGATCTTGACATCGATAAGATCTCCCCAGCTATCAACAAGCAGCTGCTACATGACGTCGTCGTGATGTACGAAGCCAACAAGCGAGTTGGTACTGTGCAGACGAAGTCTCGCGGCATGGTGGTAGGTAGTACCAAGAAGCTTTATCGACAAAAGGGTACTGGTCGCGCTCGGGCGGGTGCAGCCAGGACTCCTGTCCGTCGTGGTGGCGGGCACACGTTCGGGAAGAAGAATCGCGACTTCAGTTATCGTCTACCCAAGAAGGCTGTACGACTTGCCACGAGAATGGCTCTGCGAAGCAAGTTCGAAGACGGGCAAGCCACGATTGTGGATGATATCAAGCTCGACAAACCACAAACGAAGGCCGTAGTGGCAATGTTGCAGTCGCTCAATGTCAGCGGCGCATCTTGCTTACTTTCGGTCGGTCAACATGACCCGACTGTTTGGAAGTCAGCACGTAATATCCCGAATGTGCGTATGGCTCCAGTATCAGACCTGAACGCGTACGACCTGCTTCGCCAGCGAAACTTGGTGATCACCAAGGGTGGTCTCGACGCTTTGCTCGAAAACGCTGAGGCATAGGTGGCTTTATGACTGCAAAGCAACAAACAAAAGAGGGTGGGATTAAACTCCTGCCACATCAGGTCATCATCAGGCCGCTTGTTACAGAGAAGGGCACGCACCTTTCAGAGCGGTTTAACCTGTACACATTCGAGGTGGCGCCGAACGCCACTAAGTATGACATCCGAGAAGCTGTTGAAGAGCTCTGGGAAGTACGGGTTGAGAAGGTCCGAACCCAGACACGCAAGGGGAAGCCTCGCCGGCACCGCATGGCCTTTGGTCGAACTCGGAACTGGAAGAAGGCGATTGTTGAACTGCACGAAGAAGACCGAATCGCCTTTTTCTAAGCGGCTCGACTAGCCCGCACTTGCGACTAAAACGCGTTGAGGTATTTCCCATGGGAATTAGAAAATACAAACCGACCACACCCGGTCGTCGTGGCGCTTCTGTCAGTGATTTCGCAGAACTCACAGATAGAAAAAAGCGTCCTGAAAAGGCGCTTACTAAGCGAGCGAAGAAGAAGGGTGGGAGGAATAATCAGGGTAAGATTACAGCTCGACACCGTGGCGGCGGACATAAGCGGCTGTATCGAATAATTGATTTCAAGCGAGTTAAGGACGAGTGCAGCGCCAAGGTTGTGGCGATCGAATACGATCCGAACCGAAGCTGTCGAATCGCCTTGCTCGAATACGCTGACGGTGTCCGTCGTTACATTTTGGCACCTGACGGGTTAACTGCTGGAGACTCCGTTGAGAGCGGTGAATCTTGCGAGCCAAATGTCGGTAACGCGATGCCGCTTTCAGCGATTCCTACCGGAACGACGATTCACAACGTAGAAATGCAACCTGGCCGGGGTGGACAACTCTGCCGAAGTGCCGGTACTTATGCGGTACTGAATGCTCGCGAGGGTAAATGGGCACAGATCACCTTGCCTTCGGGTGAAGTGCGTCGAATCCCGAGTTCCTGTCGGGCTACCGTCGGAACTGTTGGTAATTCAGAGCACAGTAGTATCGTACTCGGCAAGGCTGGAAGAAAACGATGGATGGGTTGGAGACCACACGTTCGTGGTACCTGCATGAACCCAGTTGCACACCCGATGGGTGGTGGTGAAGGGCGCAACTCTGGCGGCCGACACCCCTGCAGTCCTACAGGGAAGCCAGCAAAGGGTGGCCGCACGAGAAAGAGGCGTAAGGCCTCTTCGAAGGCGATCGTTCGAAGACGAAAATCAAGACGTTACGGCGCATTGAAAGTTTGATAGGTAGAGCACTATGAGCCGTTCATTAAAAAAAGGCCCCTACGTTGACGAGAAGCTTCTCCTCAAGGTTGAGAAGCTCAACGTTTCCGGCCGTAAAGATCCAATTAAGACATGGGCACGACGCTCCACGATCTCACCTGAGTTTGTTGGGCATACGTTCCTCGTTCACAATGGCCGCGCACACATCAATGTGTACGTGACTGAAGAGATGGTCGGCCACAAGCTTGGTGAGTTTGCAGCCACTCGTACCTTCCGAGGTCATGGAGCAAGGGGAAAGAAGTAACATGGCTTTGGTCCGTGCAAAACATAAATATGCTCGCATCTCAGCGACGAAAGTTCGTCCTTTTGCGGATATGATCCGCGGAATGACAACTGGCAAAGCTTTGGACTCGTTGAAGTACGTGCCAAACCGTGGCGCTCGCATGCTTGAGAAGGTTCTCGAGAGTGCAATCGCTAACGCCGAAGACAAAGGCGCACGAAACGTCGAACGCTTGAAGGTCGTCGAGGCCCGCGTTGACGGTGGGCCAATGTTTAAGCGAATTCAACCCCGGGCTCGTGGAATGGCCTTTGTCATTCGACGTCGCATGTCACACATTCACGTCGCGGTAGACGCGCCGGAACTTACTTAACACAAACAAGGCTTGTTGAAGCATGGGACAGAAAGTCCGACCAACTGGTTTTCGCATCGGCATCATGGAGCCGTGGCGCAGTCGATGGTACGCATCAAAGAGAGAGTTCGGTGACCTACTCATCGAAGACTCGAAGATCCGTAAGTACATCGCTGCGAAATATCAGTTCGCTGAGATTCAACGGGTCGAGATCGAGCGGACCCGTGATCAGGTGGTAGTACACCTCTTCACCGCTCGTCCTGGAGTCATCATTGGCCGAAAAGGTCAGGAAGTAGATCGTCTGAAGGGCGATCTTGAGAGCCTGACGGGCCGCCGGATGGATTTGAAGATCGTCGAAGTCGCAAACGCGAACAGATGTGCGTCACTAGTCGCACAAAGAATCGCCCAACAACTTAGCCGACGTTCAAGTTTCCGACGTGCGGTAAAGCGTACGCTGGATGAAGTGATGGATGCTGGTGTAAACGGCATCAAAATTGAATTATCAGGACGTCTTGGCGGTGCCGAGATGTCGCGTAAGGAAAAAGCCAGTCGAGGATCAATCCCGCTGTCAACCCTTCGTCGTCACATCGATTATGGCTTCGTTGAAGCAAAGACGACTATGGGAATCATTGGCGTAAAAGTATGGATCGATCTCGGCGACTATTCAGACGAGGTAACTGGCGATGGCTCTGATGCCAAAGCGGGTCAAGCACCGAAAGGTCCAAAGAAGACGTATAAAAGGTAATGCCTCTCGGGGTAATACCGTCGTCTTTGGCGATTGGGGCTTGCAATCAACTGATCCGGGACACGTATCGGCTGCCACTATTGAGGCTTGTCGTATCGCTGCCACGCAGTACGTTCGCGGTGAAGGCAAAGTTTACATTCGAATATTCCCACAGAAGCCTGTGACTGCACGGCCGTTGGAAACTCGTATGGGTAAGGGTAAGGGCGAACCGGATCACTGGGTGGCAGTGGTCAAGCCTGGAACTATCCTGTTCGAGCTTGCCGGCGTAGGTCGAGAAGCAGCACGCGATTGCTTTAATCGTGTGGCTCACAAGCTACCGGTGAAAGTCCGATTGGTTGGGCGCCGACCGCGTCTCGGTTAGTGTTCAGCAACGCAAGGTAGAACAATGAAGTCATCAGAACTTCGCGAGATGAGCGACGATCAACTGGAGCACGAACTTCGTGAGACCCAGCGAACACTGTTTAGGTTGCGGTTTCAGGCAGCAACCGAACGGCTCGATGCACCGAGCAATCTGAAGCGTCTAAGGCAGACGATTGCGAGAATAAACACGATCCAGCGAGAGCGAGAGATCGCCGCTGCGGCGAAGTAACGGGATACGGCGATGAAGAAAGTCCTCGTTGGCACAGTTAGAAGTAACAAGATGGATAAGTCCTTGCGCGTCGAAATCGAACGCAAGTTCCCACATCCGCGATATGGCAAGATCGTTCGAGCCCGCACGGTTTGTCATGTTCATGATGAAACGAATGTCGCCAAGGAAGGGGATGTCGTGGAGATTGTCGAGTGCCGACCGCGTTCAAAAATGAAGCGGTGGGAACTTGTCAAAGTGATTTCATCAGTCGAGTAAGTACCGCCACCTACGCAGTACTTCAGTTGGAATAATACCATGATTCAGATGCAGACCCTTTTAGATGTTGCTGACAACTCAGGAGCCAAAGTTGTCCGGTGCATCAAGGTTTTGGGTGGCACCAAGAAGAGATTTGCAACGTTGGGCGATGTAATTGTCGTCAGTGTGCAGAAATCGATTCCTGGCAGTGCAGTCAAGACCGGGACGGTCGTTCGTGGCGTTGTTGTCCGTTGCCGGAAGGAATCGCGGCGTGAGGACGGCAGTTATGTACGGTTCGATCGGAACGCGATCGTTCTTTTGGATGCCGAGAATAATCCGCGAGGCACACGCATCTTCGGTGCTGTCGCCCGCGAACTCCGCGAACGCAAGTTTATGAAGATCGTCAGCCTTGCCAGCGAAGTTGTTTAACTAAAGAGGAACCAGGAAATGGCGGTCACTGCCAGACTACACGAGCAATACAAAGAAAAGGTTCTTCCTTCTCTTCAATCCGAGCTCGGCCAAAAGAATATCCATGCGATTCCGAAGCTGCAGAAGATCGTTATCAGTATGGGCATCGGTGCTGCAATCGGTGAACGTAAGCGACTTGAGGAGGCGTTGGAGTCCCTGACGCTTTTGTCCGGCCAAAAGGCGGAACTCACGAAAGCTCGCAAATCGGTTTCCGGTTTCAAACTCCGAGAAGGTATGGAGATTGGTTGCCGAGTGACTCTTCGTGGGAAGCGGATGTACGATTTCCTCGATCGGTTGATCACCATCGTTTTGCCAAGAGTTAGAGACTTTCGTGGTCTAAACCCTAAGGCGTTCGACGGACGTGGCAATTACAGTCTTGGTTTGAATGAATTGCTTGTATTTCCGGAGATAAATCCGGACAAGGTGCATTACAACCAAGGTATGAATATCACGATCGTTTCTACCGCAAACACCAACGACGAAGGTCGCCTACTTTTGAAGGGACTCGGTTTCCCATTCAAAGCTGAGTAACCTTGGAGAAGAAATGGCCAGTAAAGCCAAAATTGAAAAGTCAAAAAGGAAGCCAAAGTTCAGCTCACGGATTGAACGCCGTTGCCAGCTGTGCGGGCGACCTCGCGCAGTTTATCGGAAATTCAAAGTCTGCCGTATCTGCTTTCGGGACATGTGCCTGGATGGTTTGGTACCCGGTGCTCGCAAAGCTAGCTGGTAGGAACAAGCATCATGATGACCGACCCAATCGCGGACATGTTGACCCGCATCAGAAATGCTCTCCAAATTGAGCGGCCGGAAGTTGATGTGCCCTCGTCAAAGATCAAAGTGGGCATTGCTGAGGCGCTGCAACGAGAAGGTTATATCTGGGACTTTGAGCTGGTCGAACAGGCTCCGCAAAACGTCCTGCGAATCAATCTCAAGTACGGCGGGCGTGGCGAAGCAGTAATTCAAGAAATCCAACGCGTCAGCAAGCCTGGCTGTAGAGTATTCACCAGTGTGGCTGACATGCAGGAAGTTGTCCAAGGTATGGGCATCAACATCCTGACCACTTCGAAGGGCGTACTTAGCAACCGCGAAGCCCGAAAAGCCGGTGTCGGTGGCGAAGTTTTGTGCAGAGTAATCTGAGTCGAACGACTTGGTTTGGGAAATAGAGACATGTCTCGTATTGGTAAGAAACCTATTCCGATCCCCGAAAAGGTCGATGTAAACGTCGATGGTGGGAGCGTTTCTGTGAAGGGTCCTAAGGGCGATTTGTCCTTCAAGTTCCACAGGAACATGATCGTTGAAGTTGACTCAGAGAAGAGCGAAGTACGCGTCTCTCGTCCCGATGACGCGCGATCGAGTCGTGCCTTGCACGGATTGACGCGTAGTTTGATCAGTAACATGGTCACCGGAGTGACGACACCATTTGAGAAGAAGCTGGAGATCGTTGGCGTTGGATACAACGCGAAGTTGAACGGTAAGAAGCTCGCCCTCCAAGTCGGCTTTGCAAATACCGTTGAACTACCGGTGCCCGAGGGTGTTCAGTGCGATTTGCCAGATGCCACGCACATCACGATCAGCAGCCCTGATAAGCAAGCATGTGGCGAGTTTGCAGCAGTCATTCGAAAAGTACGCCCTCCTGAGCCTTACAAGGGCAAAGGAATCCGCTACTCGGACGAACACGTACGTCGGAAAGCCGGTAAGGCATTCGGCGCCAAATAGTAAAGCTTGAGAAGAGCAAAGATACGATATGTCTGTCGCAAAACGATTAGCTAAACAAAAGAAGAGGCGGCGATTCCGCGTGCGGAATCGAGTACGTCGAGACGCTCGCGGTCGCATGCGTTTGTCTGTTTTCCGAAGCAACAAGCATATGTACGCTCAGGTTATCGACGACTCGACTGGCAACACACTCGTTGCCGCAAGCACCGTGGAAAAGGTGCTCGGCGGAGCGGGCAATGCGGCTGGCAACAAAGAGGCCGCCGCAAAGGTCGGTGCAGAGCTCGCTAAGAGAGCTGTGGACAAAGGCATTACCGACGTCGTCTTCGACCGTGGGGTTGCTAGCTATCACGGGCGAGTGGCCGCTCTTGCCGATGCGGCTCGCGAAGGTGGTTTGAAATTCTAGTCTCTCCCAGAGACGCAGGCCATCAACGGCCAAATTGGAGCAAGTAGCGTGTCAACTGATCAGCAAAGAGACAGTGGCGAACAGGTAGTTCAAATCCGCCGGTGTGCGTGCGTCGTTAAAGGCGGGCGTCGCTTTAGTTTCACAGCGATGGTCGTAACCGGCGATCGAAATGGACGAGCCGGCTGGGGTTACGGAAAAGCAACGGAAGTTCCTTTGGCTGTTGAAAAGGCCACCAAAGTTGCAAATCGAAGCCTCATCAAAGTTCCCCTAGTCGATGGAACTATCCCTCACCAAGTCCAAGGCAGGTTTCGAGCGTCAAAAGTGCTCTTGCTTCCAGCCCGACCCGGTACCGGAATTATTGCCGGCGGTGCTGTTCGCGCCGTGGTTGAGTCCGCAGGCATTACCGACATCCTCACAAAGAGCTTCGGCTCAAATAACCCGATGAACCTTGTTAAGGCTACATTCGAAGGACTTCAGAGACTTCGAACCAAGGAAGAGGTCCAGCACCTCAGAGGAGTTGAACTGTAATGATCCTTGACGACGTACATCGCGGAATAAAGAAGAACAAGAAGCGGAAACGCATTGGCCGCGGACCTGGTTCCGGACACGGTAAGACATCTGGTCGAGGCCATAAGGGGTACTACAGCCGCTCGGGGTCATCCCGGCGTGTCGGATTCGAAGGTGGGCAAATGCCGATCTTTAGAATCGTTGCCAAACGCGGCTTCAACAATCGGGCATTCGCGCCGAAGATTGCGATCGTTAACATCGCCCAGCTAGACGCCGTTTATGAATCCGGCGAGGAAGTCACTTTGGCTACCTTAAAGGAGAAACGACTGATCACTGGACGTTTCGACCTCGTGAAGGTTCTCGGTAACGGCGAACTGACCAAGAAATTGACTGTATCTGCCCACAAGTTTTCTGCCGGTGCCGAGCAAAAGATTGCTGCCGCAGGCGGAACGATTCAACGAATCGCGAGCTAGTTCGGAGCGCCGAACGCGTATCGCGTGAAACGGAATTCGCGTGAGTCACGTGGCACTCGCAACCTTCAGGCCACCCGGCTTGGGTAACTGGAACAATTATGCTCTCCAAATTCATCACGATCTTTAAGATCCCGGAACTCCGTCAAAAGATTCTACTTACGTTAGGTCTTCTTGCCGTGTATCGGATGGGTTTCGCCATCCCGCTTCCGTTCATCGACCAAAATCGCATGGCCGAAGCTCTGAAGAGTACCGGTGACGATGGCTTCGGTTCGATCCTAGCAGCGATCCAACTGTTTTCGGCTTCAAACTTTGGGTCGATCTTTGGCCTCGGCATCATGCCGTATATCACGGCCTCAATTATTTTTCAGCTGCTTGGAACGGTTTACCCTCCTCTTGAAGCCCTACAGAAAGAGGGCGAAGCAGGACGCCGAAAGATCAACGAGTACACTCGATGGGCTACAGTCGTGATCTGCCTGTTTCAAAGCTGGTTCTTCATTAGCAATATTGGCAGTTTCTTCGGCGACCCAGCCATCATCCTTAGCGACTACCAAGGGTTCTATTGGAAGCTCGTCGCTACCGTAACCATGACGGCCGGGACAGTACTGCTGATGTGGGTGGGAGAGCAGATTGATGCCTACGGAATCGGTAATGGCATCAGCCTGCTTATCATGGCGGGTATCCTCGCACGGATGCCGTCAGCGCTTGTCAGCCTGATTCGACCTGCTCTGGAGAATGGTATCGCGATTGGGGAAGAAGCTGGTATCGAGAAACTCTTGGTTCTTGCAGCACTCTTCATCGGTGTGGTGGTTTGGGTAATAGCCATTACCCAAGGTCAACGCCGGATTCCGATCCAGAGTGCGAAGCATGTCCGAGGCAGGAAGGTCATGGGCGGCCAACGCCAGCACATGCCTCTGCGGGTTAATCAAGCTGGTGTTATGCCGATCATCTTTGCGTCCAGCTTGTTGATCTTTCCAAACTTCATCTTTAAACAACTCGATAATCTGTGGGGTGGCAAATCTGCTTTCTTCGCTGGGATCGCGAACGCGTTCAACCCCGGAAGCGGCTTCGTTTACAATCTCTGCTATGTCGTGTTGATCTACTTTTTCTGCTACTTCTGGACTGCCATTACTTTCAATCCGAAGGACATGGCGAATAACCTGAAAGACTACGGGAGCTTCATCCCGGGTTATCGTCCGGGTGGTCGAACGGCTCAATACCTTGAACAGATCATGGTTCGGATCACTTACGTCGGGGCAGCCTTCCTGGCCCTCGTCGCCATTATCCCAACATTGATCTCACGCTACTTGGGTGTGGATTTCAATATTGCTAGCTTCTTCGGTGGAACCGGGTTGCTGATCGTCGTTTCCGTGGGACTGGATCTTGTTCAAAAGATCGACAGTCACCTTGTGATGCGAAACTACTCGGGGATGTTGGAAGGTGACAGCTAGAGCCCTTCCCACAATGGCATTGCCGAATTAACAAACTGAAGCCATTGCAGGCTTGAGAAGCGGCGTTGTAGAGGCCTACAATGCCCGGTTTCCGTTCATTCTGCGGACGTCGTCCGCACTGAGGATGAAATTATGAAAGTCAGATCCAGCGTTAAGCGTATCTGCGAACGATGCAAAATCGTCCGGCGTCGCGGAAAGATCTTCGTGATCTGTTCAGCAAACCCACGACACAAACAGAGGCAAGGCTAGAACATGCCACGTATCTTCGGTGTGGACACACCTAACAACAAGCCAACCTATATTTCCCTGACGTACCTGTACGGAATTGGTCGGGCGACTTCGATTGAGATCTGCTTTGAGCTGGGGCTTAACCCACAGATGAAAGCAAGTGAGTTGTCGGAAGACGACGTCAGTCGCATCACGAAGCACATTGAAAACCACCCGACGATTCTTGTCGAGGGTGCCAAGCGACGTGACATTCAAGCAAACATTACTCGGCTCCGTGACATCCAAAGTTACCGGGGAACACGGCATCGCCGAGGCCTACCAGTACGTGGTCAGCGAACTCGGACCAATGCTCGAACTCGTAAGGGTGCGAAGAAAACCGTCGCGGGTAAAAAGGGCGTTAAGGACATGCGGCACTAGAGTTAACCGAGGTCTCGAACCTCAACGGCTCTTCCTGCACTCTGCAAACAGTTATTTTGGGATCTGCATCCAGTGGCAAAGACAAAGAAGCGAAAAGTACGTCGTAACGTGACTCGAGGAGTCGCCTACGTGAAGGCAACCTTCAACAACACCATTGTCACCATGACGGATACCAACGGTGACGTGCTGTGCTGGGCGACCGCTGGAACAGTCGGCTTCAAGGGTAGTCGGAAGAGTACTCCGTTCGCCGCGCAGCGTGCGGCTGAAACAGTTGCAGAGCGTGCCGCAAAGTTCGGCGTCAAAGAGATTGAAGTGAAGGTGAAAGGTCCCGGCTCAGGCCGAGAGAGCGCGATCACCGGTCTCCAATCTTCTGGTATTACCGTTCGAACTATCGAAGACACCACGCCATTGCCACACAACGGCTGCCGGCCACCAAAGAAGCGGCGGGTCTGATTTAAGACGGACGTCGTTCTCTCAGTACATGTTGTAGGCACTCAGCCTAACTTGGAGCAAACAATGCGAATTCGATGGCGTGGTCTAGAGCTTCCCAGTCGTGTCGTACCTGAACGCGATACATTCAGCGAAACCTACGGAAAATTTACCGCTGAGCCATTTGAGCGCGGATTCGGAGCCACGATTGGTAACAGTCTGCGACGTATCTTGCTTTCGAGCCTCGAAGGTGCGGCCGTCACTCGGGCGAAGATCCTTGGAGTTCAGCACGAATTCACCACCATCCCAGGTGTTGTCGAAGATGTGACTGACCTGTGTCTGAATCTGAAATCGCTCGTCGTCAAGAACCACAGTGCTTCGGCGAAGACGTTGCGTATTGAGCGTTCAACGCGTGGGGTTGTGACTGGCGCTGACGTCATATGCGACGACCAAGTCGAGGTCTACAACAAAGACCTCGTTCTCGCCACAATGACGGACGATGTCCCGTTAAATATTGAGCTGCAGGTCGAGAACGGTCGCGGTTATGTAAGAGCAGCTGAGCATCACGAAGCGGATCCAGAAGTTGGTGTGATTCCGCTGGATGCAGCATTCTCTCCCGTCGTCCGCGTTCGGTACCAGATTGAAGATACCCGCGTCGGCCAGCGTACGAACTACGACAAGCTCATTATGGAGATCTGGACCAACGGTACAGTGACTCCCGACATGGCATTGGTCGAATCCTCAAAGATCATGCGAAAGCACCTCAACTGCTTCATGAGCTACAGAGAGCCAGGCCCTGAATTACCACCAGAAGGTGGCTTGAAGGGCATGATGGAAGCGACTGGCTATGCACCAGTTGACCTCGAGATGGAAGAGAAGCTCAATAAGCCATTGGCTGAGCTGAACCTGTCTGTCCGGGCCACGAACTGTCTGGAATCGGAAGGTATTAATACCGTCCGCGATCTTGTGTCTCGTAATGAAGACGAGCTCCTTCAAGTACGCAACTTCGGTGAGACTACTCTCCACGAAGTACGAGAACAGCTGCAGTTGATTGATCTCCGTTTGGGCATGAAGATCTCACCGAACGCGTAACTGAACCACGGCGTGATTGTTTAGAGAAGTTGAAGCAATGAGACATAGAGTACGTGGACGAAAACTTGGCCGTAACGCCTCACATCGTAAGGCAATGTTCCGGAATATGGCTGTCAGCCTAATCCGATCGGTCTCGGTTGATGAAGACGATCCGCAGCGACCGCGTGTTCCCGGTCGCGTGGTGACAACGCTACCTAAGGCGAAAGAGCTTCGACCGTTTGTCGAGAAGCTAATCACTTTGGGGCGCAAAGGTGCTGCGTTGGAGAAGGCTGCTGAGCAGTATGCATCTGGTTCTGACCGGAATTCTGCAGACTGGAAGAAGTGGCGAGAATCAGACAAGTGGAACCAGTGGAACCAGGCGATTGCCCCTGCTGTTGCTTGCCGCCGACGAGCTTTCGCGATGCTTCGTGATCACGAAGCTGTCCAAATCCTCTTCGACGAACTCGCTGGGCGATTCGAAGACCGCCCCGGCGGTTATACACGCGTCGTACGACTGGCTGCCGTCCGATTGGGTGACGGCGGACAAAAGGCGTTTATCGAGTTCGTCGGCGAACGTGACCGCGTGAAGTCCAAGAAACGCAACCGACCGGTTGTTGAGGATGAAGTAACGCCATCAAAGCCAGCGGATGAAGAATCACCTGCTGAAGAAGACGATGCGAAGCCCGAGGACGAAGCTTCACAGAGTGATGCCGAAGCATCTGCCGAAAGCGATGAGACTAAGGAAGGCTAGGTCGGACTGGCAGCTTTCTGCTTAGACTGAGTAAACTTTGCTGCCAACCAAATGGCGAGAAGGGAATCTCGGTCCGTGAGCAAAGCATCATTTGATTTTTCAGGCTCGATGCGAGATCTTTGCATCGACATAACCCAGCGGCACCCGGTGTTCCAACACATCGATATGGCCGACGTGGCTGTTGCATTCGCTCAAGCGCGACGGAACGTAAGTTATGGGCTACAGGCGAAGCTCACGCCAATGCGTTTCGAAGGCGGAGCTGAGTCGGTGTTTCGCGACGGTGAGGAATGGACAGTCCAAAAGCTCATCGTCGACGGGCGTGAGATGCTCTACATCCTCACCTTCTATCTGCCACGTTTTCTGAACCTCTCATTCCAAGAGAAGCTCACGACGGTTTTCCACGAGCTGTACCACATCAGTGCAGACTTTGATGGAGACATCCGAAGGTTTGGCGGTCACTTTTATGTGCATTCACATAGCCAAGCCGAATACGACGCTCAGATGGAAGTCTACTCGCAAGAATACCTTTCGGGCCGTCCGCCAGAGTCGCTCCTGAAGTTTCTCAGAGTAGATTTTAAGACCTTGCAGCAGCACTTTGGCGGCGTCGTAGGGTTGCAGATCCCAATTCCGCGGCTCATTCCCAAGCGACGCACGGCGTAGAGGCGCGTCCATCCGGCTTGAAAATCAGCGTTTGGCACGCCTATTCAATCCCGGCGCCGAACGAATCTTCTAGCCGCTCCACTCGAACGACGGCCTGATCTGGTGCGTGTGGTGAAGGTGTTTCTTCGGCGGCATCAATCCGGTGTTCGGTGTCGGGCTCAGGCGGAAGACTAACTGGGGCTGGGCTTGGAGTCTGCACGATTGGCTCCATCGGTTGTCCGTTGTCTGTAGGCGACGGGGAGACAGCATCGGCGATGCTCGCTCCTTCAATGACTTCAGCTATTTCCGACTCACCGTAGTCATCGTAGGTGCATGTATAGTTCGGCTCGGCCGCCTTCACCAATTCCAGCTGAAAAGCCGTCAGGACTTCTTGCTGAATCATTTCCCTGCACTCCGAGTTGATCGGATGTGCGATATCAGCGTAGAGCTTCGCCCTGCCGCTCTGGTCACGGAGCGCGCGTTCTTCGTTTAGTTTGGAACCACAGTTGTTGCAGTAGTTGGCTCTCAGTTCGTTCTTGTTGCCACAACGACCGCAGCGATCATTTAGTTTGCGGCTTGGCATTGCGACGAAGGGACCGCGCGTCCCGTTGATGATCTTTAGATCACGAACGACAAAAACTCCGTCGAGTGTAATCGAGCAGAAAGCTTGCAGCCGGTCCCCCGGTTCCTGCATGAGTTTGATGCGGACTTCCGTAATCTCCATGCTTCACTCCTCAGCTCGTTGATTAGGTCGTACTTCTCTGCTGCTACTCCACGTCGCTGTTAGCTCGCTGTCATCGATACCGCAAATGCCGTTTGCACAAGTTGGTTAGCTCGTAATCGGTTGGCCAATCTCGTTGCGGCTCGCCGACTGGGCACAATCCCATACCACGCCGAACCGCTGCCGCTCATCGAATTCTTGACACTGAAGAGCCCCGCCAACGCGGTTACTTCAGGCCGAATTTGTTTTGCCGCCTCTGTGAGCCTGTTGAAAAG
This sequence comes from Planctomycetaceae bacterium, assembly GCA_045105495.1. GTDB lineage: Bacteria > Planctomycetota > Planctomycetia > Planctomycetales > Planctomycetaceae > CAYNWT01. Next base: position 8,240 of record JBGCDN010000680.1, on the reverse strand, counting down.
AGACGGATTGCCGGCTTCAAAGCCACTCACAAACTCCTCAAGAGACTGGGGCTCTATCGGTAGTTCACTCCGCTTAAACACTTCCGCTGTACTGAGTCCCCAACCAGGGTGAACAATCACAAAGTGAAGCTCTGAAGCTACTTTGTCCAGCGATTGAATCGCTTCTCCCCGCCCAGTACACACAGCAGCCGCGCTTTGCTCGACGAAGAAGTTCAAGTCGCTGCCAAGTCTTGCGGCCAACCGATGAAGATCAGCGTGCGATAGACCAAGCTGCCACATCCGATTCAACGTAACCAACGTCGCCGCGGCATCACTTGAACCTCCGCCCAGTCCTGCCTGTACCGGAATGCGCTTTGTCAACTCGATGTGGACCGGCAATTCACAGCCCGTCTCGGTTCGCAGTAGATCCACTGCCTTCACAACGAGGTTCCGTTGATCGGTGGGAATCTCTGCAGGAACCAGCGATCGAACACTCAACTTCATTGGCTGGGAAGTGGGTAATTCCGGAGTACGGAAAGTCAGCGTGTCGTACAGGTCGACAGCAACCATGAACATTTCAAGCTCATGAAAACCGTCTTCTCGCCTGTCGATGACTTCAAGAAATAGGTTCAGCTTAGCGGGTGTATGAGTCACCCAAAGCTGTCCGGTCCGCTGGAAGAGCATCTTGTTCCATCCGATTCGCCTGGGCAGATGAGTCTAAGTAAGCTGTGCGAATCGCGTCTGCTTGCGAAGGCGTTGCACGCAGACTCTCGCCAATGATGCTACGGCTGTGCGAAAAGACGGTCAAGATAGAAGGACCACAACACGCCACTTTCAAACCGAACGAATGCTCGTTGAGTCTATCCGTCCATCTATTCAAGCTGCAGTCTCAATCGAAATCTCCGCTGTTTCTTGCTGTGCAATCCATCTGATCAAAACCGATCTTGCTCAAACCCTCCATTCCCACCCAGCAGAACTGGCGTTTTTCGCCCCACAACATCTTTGGAAAAGGCTGATGAAAGTCCGATTCTTTACCGCTGACGAAATCCGACGCAGCCTCCCAATGTCTCGAGCAATCGAATTGATGCGAGGCGCTTTTGCCAGCCTTTCGATGGGTGAGGTGGAAAGCCCGGTGCGCACGGTCCTGACCAATGAGGCTGGAACGGTTCTCTACAAGCCAGCCTATTCGTCGGCTGAGAACATCTTCTGTGCGAAGATCGTTTCGGTCTTTCAAGGCAATTCGGAACGCCAACTTCCGGTGACTCCGGGGATCATTGTCGTCAACGATGGTGAAACCGGGATGCCGATTGCATTGCTTGAAGCAGGATACCTGACAGCTCTTCGCACCGGAGCTGCTACCGGACTTGCGACCGACCTCCTGGCAAAGCCAAACGCATCTGTTGCCGCCTTGTTCGGAACTGGTGGGCAGGCGTGGCACCAGCTGGAAGCGATGTTGTGCGTTCGGAATCTACAGCGCGTTTATGTGTTCTCGCGACGTCCTGAGAATGCGAAGAACTTTTGTGACCGCGTTCGCAGTAACCTGGCAACGTGCGAGCTCATTCCAACCAGCGACCATAGTGTTCTCGCCGAATGTGATGTCGTGACAACCGCGACCACTAGCGCAGCACCAGTTTTTGATGATGATGCAATTCCTGATGCACTGCATATCAACGCAGTCGGTTCACTGGGACCTAACCGATCTGAGATTCCCCCAGCCACAATTCTTCGGGCGACAGTAATCGTTGATCAACGAGCTGGCTGCCTACAGGAAGCTGGAGAAATCCTGCCCCTGATGTCTGATGGACGGTTACCGAAAGACTTTTCACCGGCCGAGCTAGGTGAATTAGTTTCGAAGGCCAACTACCGACCAGAACGCCCTGTCACTGTTTTCAAATCAGCCGGCAATGCGATTCAGGATCTTGTTTGCTCAGCAGAGGTTCTCAAAATTGCGAGAGAGAACAAGATGGGGCGGTCCATTGAGTTCTGATGAACGGGCGACAAGCGACAAATCTTCGCGCGTTTTGATTCTTGGAGCGAGCGCTCGGGCAGCCGCTGAATCGGCAACGCGGGCTGGCTGGTCTGTTGTCGCCTCTGACATGTTCGGAGATATCGACCTTCGCCGCATCTCGGAGTTTGTTCCGATCGACAACTACCCGATCGATTTCAAACGAGTCATCGAGGCGTTCGATCTCCCAACGATCTACACCGGGGGCCTGGAGAACTATTCTGATCTTCTAGACCCAATCAGAACGCTATGGGGAAATCGCAGCGAACAACTCACCAAGTCACGCGATCCGTTTTGGTGGACCCCACGGCTTCATGAGCTCGGTATCAATATCGCTACCGTCTATCGTCATGATTCACCAACGCCAAACGGCAAGCCTGTCCTTAAGAAGCCGCTCCACAGCGCTGGAGGGAATGGAGTTGAACTGGTTCCGCAAAACCAATCGGTTGGCAGTGATCACTACTTACAGGAATTCATCCAAGGCGATGTACTGAGCGCTGTGTTTATCGGGAGCCGCGGCGACTGTCGTCTCTGCGGAGTAACTCAACAGGTTATCTGGCCCGGCCTAACCGGAACCGACTTCGCCTATGGCGGATCTGTTGGACCCGTTGAGCTCTCTCGAAATGCACTCGATCAGTTGGAGCTCATCGGTTCTTTTCTAAATTCGGAAGCCGGGTTGCGCGGCATTTTCGGCGTCGATTTCGTCCTAAGAAGTGACGACTCCGTGACGCCGATCGAAATCAACCCGCGGTACACCGCTTCGGTCGAGGTGCTTGAGATTGGGTTCTCTCAAAGCCTCCTTTTGCCTCACCACGCGGCGTTCAAAGGCGAAGCGTATCCGATGTCGAACAGACAGGAACCACAATTTGTGGCAAAGATCATTCTCTATGCCTCTGATCGAACCGTGATTGACCACAACCTTGACCAGCAAGACATGCCGGTTGGGGTCCGCCTGGCAGACATTCCGTCCGCTGGCTCTGTAATAGATGCGAACCATCCTATCTGCACGGTCGTCGCTCCTGCAGGTTCACTCAACGAAGCGTGCGACAAAGCGAGACAAGTAGCCGACTTGGTTCCATTTGCTTCGTTCGGTTCCGAAAGCCTCTCCGCTACGGCGGAGAGATCAGCTTAGATAGCCTGCCTTACCTGACCGGCACAACACGTCAGGCGCGGTGCGCCGCAACTGAATATCCGGTGCAATCGGAATTGATAGAAGAACTACTGCCACCGTCAGGTCGATGACCGCCATGAGGGCTGATCCGCGCGCCAAGCAATTGCGTGGATTGGTCAGCATGGAGAAACGGATGTCAGCGCCAACCAAAACCCGATTTGTATACACGGTGATTGTGTGCTTGGGTGTCGCCGCGCTGAGCCTCGGTTTATCAGCGCCGATGCGAGCGCAGGAAGTCTCTCTGAAGAAACAGCTCCGAGGGCGACAACGGCTGCTTCGCAAGGTCTATGTGAATGCCCCTGATCACGACGTAAAAGGGCTGGCCGCCTCAATCAAGGCGGACGAAATCACCGTCAAGCATCGCATCCGTGCGATCCGCTACCTCGCCACAGTCGATAGCGTCGCCTATCCCGAAGCGAAGCAAATGCTGATTGATCGGCTCCACAACGATCAGTGGGAAGAAGTTCGGTTCGAAGCAGCCAAAGCCCTGCGGCTCATGATGGCTGGTAACTCAGGTGGCTTCGTTCGCAACCGCAGACTATTCCGAATGTGGCTTAGACGATGGCGAAGACATACCCGCCGATCGTTCCGCACTCGTGTGCGCGGGCGTTACGACTTCCAATCAAACCCGTGCGACCCAGCTACTTTGAACGCACTTGTGCGAACAGCATATGAGCTCGATGAGAACCAGTACTGTTTCGAACCGTCACGGCGAACACGGAACATGGCCGTACTTGCGATCCGAGCCAGCGGCGTCGTCTGCGATGTCGGCCCCTACATCTCCACATCCAGCGATATGCGGTTTAGCTCGAACGTCGACGTGCCATCGACAGGAACACCATCACAGATTCCGTCCTTAGTTGAAGCGGCATCGGAACCCAAAGAGCAACCAGTAGCGCGAGATCCACGGCCGCCTCAACCGAAGGCGTCACCGATTCTCGCCTCAGACTTCGAGACCCGCTCAAAGGCCAAACGCGTCCGGCGTGTTGGAGCTCAAGTCGAAGAGAACTCCATGACTTCCGAAGAAGAAGTTATCGACTGGAGCCTCTTCGAAAACACCGCTAGCGCGAACCCTCAGGCTGACGAAACATCCGTAGCTGAAGCGGAGCCTCTGCTAAGTGAAGAGCTGCTGTTTGAACCAGAAGAAGCCGCACCAGTTCCAACTCCGCTAACAGAACCAGCACCTTGCCTGAATGGATACTGTGTTGTTGGCTTGTGGTACGAGCAAACTCTGCCCGCCGATCCGCAGTTCAACACGGTGTACCAGGAACGCGTTTATCACTTCTCGTCGGCGTCTGCCAAACAGCAGTTTGATGCGGATCCCGAGCGGTTTGCAGTCGCGTACGGCGGGTTCGACCCGGTCGCTTACGGCAGTTCGCAAACGCTCATAGACGGCGTGATGCTTCGAGCCTTCAAAGGATACTTCTACGCGTTCGCTTCTCAGGAGAACTGGGAAGAGTTTCTCACCGAACCCGAGTTGTACGCGCTTCGGCAGGACGACCTGCTATCTGATGATGCATACCGCGAGAAGGCAATCGAAGAGTTTGAAGCCATGGAGGCTGAGCTCGCCCCAATCAATTCGGCAGACAACGGATTCGAGGTCGAAGATTCGTACGAACCAGAGATACTGAAATTCGATCTCGACAGTGTCGAACCGACTTTCGATGTACCGGCAGATACCAAGGCAGAAGATAACTCGGCATCCAACACAACGACTCAGTCTGATCAGCAAACCGAATTGTCGTACGGGGTGCTTGAATACAACAAAGCTGAGATCGCTGACTTTGGCAACATCCAACTCATCGCGCCACCGCCAGTTGGTGGCTCGGCCCCCGCCGCCCAATCTTCGGGAGGCGCAAAGCAGCAACCAAGACGTGCAGCTGAGCTTCCTGAAGTTGAATCGCCATTCGAGTTCACTGAAGAAGAACTCTTTGAACTCCCACAGGGCGAGCCCGCGAACGTCTTGTCTGAGATTGAAGAAATCCTCGGAGTCCGTCAGAAACCTGATAGAGACAAACCAGCGAAGACCAACAGATCAACCCAACGCGACCAAAGTCGAAGCAACCGCGTCCAAAGCGCTGATGCAGAACGTTGGATCGCACCATGGCATGACCGAACCTTGATAACGCGGGTCAGTGCGAACAGAACGCCCACTATCAAAGAGCGGGCCGAACGTATCCTGCCACTCACGACACCATCGCGAAACCGGGGGAAGGTTTCAGGGGCGTGGTCCAGCTTCATCACCGGAAGCAATCAAAGCAAAGCACCCGTCGTCAAACCACTGGTATCTTCGCGAAGCAAACTGACTCGCAGCCCTGCTTCTGCTGGTGACATGAGAGTCGATTCGATCACCCGGCGAGCACAAACCAGAACCGTGGCTCGTCGCGAAATTGAGGTGGTTAACCTCGCAAAACGAAGGCGAAATTCGAACACTCTTCAACGGCGTCCGGCGACACGATCAGCGAACAGCGTGGTTCCAAAGTCTGGATCAAAGCCGTCCAGACAATCAACTCTTATCCGGCCAACACGTCCGAAGGTCGAACGATTGGTTCCACGATCTTCATCAACGACGTCGCTACAGAAGCGGTCAGACCCATCCAAGGTCACAACGATCACCGGTCATAAAGGCCGATAGCGAAACGCGGTCAAGAACGAGAACCCGTAAGCAAAATCGAGCCCGCGTGGGGCTCGATTTCGTCCGGTCTTGTCTTAATACCAACAGCGAGTCACTTACTCGGCTGCAGCGTCTGGCTTTTCTTCGGTCGCAGTTTCCGTTGCTTCGACTTCAGCAGTCTCTGTTTCGACGACTTCTGACTCGACAACTTCTTCAACCGGCTCAGGAGCTTCAATAATCGTGGTCTTTTGCTTCTTCGCACAATCCACGCAGGCGGTTACTTCCTGAACAATCTCGTTGCCCTTGCCACCCTGATCGATGGGCTTCTTTGGAGCACGAAAACGGCCACGACCTCGTTGGTTACTATCACTTCCGCCGCGTTGGGCATAGACCTTGGCTCGCGATACGACCACAACCTTAGTTGCGCGTGTGCCTGGAGCAGCGACTTGACCACAAATCTGGCAGCGAAACATCCAACAACCTCTTTCTCTTCAAACAGCGGACAGAACGCGCAACTCGGCGAAGTTCGTCGCCCGGAGGTGCTGATCACCCTTTTCCTCAAACGCGTAGCTTAGTGGCTTCGGTGAAATCTTCACGCCTAAGATGGTGTTTCGAAGCCGTTTATTCCCAAATTGCAGATCCGAAAACGTTCAAATCGGCGGGGTCCACCACAACGAGTCACCGAAACTCTGTGAGAACTGACCTGAACCCGACTCAGACATCTTAAGACTGCCCGCTCGCTCGACAGACTGACTGGCAGCAGGCCCTATTTCGCTGGGAACAAGTGATCTCTGGTTCGGAAGAACAGCAAGAGAGCCAGAACCACGCCAACCGCGTCGGCTGCGGCGTCCATCGGATCGCAATATCGATTCACCAACTCCTGCGTCAGCTCGTCCAAAATGGCGAATGTAAACAAGCTCACGATCGTTGTGATCATAATACGCCGAGAATCAAACCCACGCGTGTGCAGGACAAGCGCAAACAGGTAGCCAAGCACGAAGTAGGCCGCAATGTGCAGGACCTTGTCAGAATTGGGTGGACCAGCGGGCACAGGAATGTGTGTCAGCGTGGCAAGAGTGACCCAATAGGCGGCCAAAGCCCACGGGCTGAACTTCCTCGCGAGGGCGAATCTTCGTTGCCCGGTTTTCATTCCTACCCTCCTGCAGCTTGGTTGCACCCAGCTGGAACCTTCTTCCAACACGCAAGCAGATACCAGAATACTTCCCCACTTTCACGACATTCGCTACGTGGCAATCATCGCGGCCGACTTCATTAGTATTGATGTCGGCGCTTGAATGCTCGGCAAGTTTGGTCTGAGTGTCTCGATAGTGACCTGAAGGTGTCCGAATTTCATGCTGAACGAAATGCGGTCAGATTCGCCGATTCGAATCCCGATACACCGGTCGGGGACAGAATTGAGTTACCCGTCTTGATCCGGGTTGGTTCGGATCGTAACGGTAGTTCGTTTCGAAGTACTCACACCCTTTCTTCCTTTCGCAACGACCAGCAATGGTCGAGCTACGGCGCAGCGTCTTGCTGTACCATAGTGAAACCCAGCCTTCGGCCTGGAGACGTACGTGGACCAACCGGACCTTCCCATCGACAACCTGCTTGCACAACTCGAAGAGTATCGAGTTCGTCGCGAGGTACGAGACGCGCGTCCGGACCGAGTTACCGACTTCATCACCGAAGTCGCGCAGGCGTTCGAGCCCTTGCATGGCGTCGGACGCGTGGGCTTTGATTGCAAACCAGCCCCGGAAGGCTGGGCGATTTCCATGTACCTCGGCGCGACAGAAGTTGTGGGTGGTCGCGAAGATGGGTTGAAGAACTACGCGGCTTTTCACTTCGATGTCGATACCGCGATCGCACTGTTCACCAATGTCGAATCCATCCGGTTCAATTCAGAACCAGCCGATGCCGGTATTGACTCTGGTGTCCTCATCCAAGGACACATCGACGAGTTCCCCATTCGACTGGCCGTTCACGCCTTCCCTCCGACCGAAGTCGCCCCCGCGATGCGTCGCATGCCGGACCGAACCCTCCGCCTCACCTAAGAAGCGTTCCGCTTCACCGTGTGCGGCAACGGCATTGGGATGGTGGTTCTCAAACGGCGGTTCGCCGCTGGGACGTTCTTAGGTAACAGCCCGCGCATACCAGACACTCTCCCACAGAACCCACGGCTATCAGGTCCAGGGAGGGTCGAGCCATCGGAACCAATTGGCTGTTCGGATGTGTTGAAGACACTCGTTGCGCGGTCACCCTCCCCGGCGCGGAGCTCCGACTCTCCCTGAGGGCCCGGAGCGGGCGGTTGTCTTGTTTTGGGGTGGAGCGTGTGTCGTAGAGCGTGTGTGTGTGTTCTCTTTTCACGTTGCTAATTTGGGAGCACCTACTTGGCCTCGCCTTTCACCCTCCTTCGGCGGAGCTTGTCTTCCTCGCGGCGACTCGTGACAATTTCTCGCTGACATGGCTGG
>JBGCDN010000679.1:0-9491 GCA_045105495.1 Planctomycetaceae bacterium | reverse complement strand
GACTGGACGTTCGGAGAACTCGAACATCGTGCGGAACACCACCCAATGAGGCGGCTCTTGAACCTGGAATAAACAACCATGCAGCAGACTGTCCTTCGCTTAGTAAGTCTCGCCAGCCAAGCGATAAACGGCCCATTGTGTAGCGGGCGTTGATGTCCTGAATCGGACGCACGTGCATCTCACCATTCATCTTGTAGCGAGCTGAATCGATTCCAAGTGGCCCGAAGTATCCACATTCTGCGACTTTGCCGGCAACCCGTTGAGTAGTTTCCAAATCGAGCCAAGCTGCCGGTTCTGTGCCACGACGACCAATCAGGCACCCGGCGAACGCTCCGTTATCCGTTGTGATTAACCCGGTGGCCCCGATCAATTCCACATCCCCGGCCTGAGAGATCTCGAATTGAACGCCACATTCCTCAACGAGCTCGACCCACGGTTCGACGTACAGCGTGGAACCTTCATCAAACCGATTTCGCGCCCAGTTGGACTGTTGCTCTGTTGGCCGACCAGTGCCGAGAATTCGCTCGCGGCTGGACATGCTGAATTCAGCCTTCGCTACCCATTGCGACAGCTTCGAAGCGATCGCAATAAAATCGTCGACGCAGTCGACCTCTGCAGAGCCGTTAAGGTCGCATTGCAACTCGGTCTCGATCGCAGACGAGAATCGACGAGAGTTCACTTCACGAACGGATTCTAGTGGCGGCACATCTGCATGAAGGCTGTGTCGTTTCGCAAAGTCCACGGCTGACCGATCCCAGCCCCATGGAACCAGCGTAGCCTCTGCCATGGATCCGGCAGACAGTTGCCCCATCGGAACACGGCGGCCGAAAGCGTTCAGTTCCGAAACCGATTGTTCGTCGAGAGACCCGACACCAGCTATGCAGTCGTCTGCATCGGCGATCGCCAACCATGCAGTCGACAGCGTCGAAGCAATCGCCGCAGCGTTCTTTCGCGGAACGCCTGCAAGCTGATGTTCAAAGTCAAAGTTGCTGTAGAAGACTCGGGCCATAACAACTTATATCCCCCTGCCCTTGGAAACCAAAGACAGGGGGATTCGGTTGTATTCCTCTCTGACAGAGAGGCACCTGATTGCGTTAGCTGAACTGTTGAAACGCGTGAACCACTTCGCGACTAGTTGTCGTAGTCGACTTTGATGAGGTTCGGGTAAGAGACGATGTCAATTTCGTACTTGCCGAAGTCCATACGAATCTGTCGTCCACAAGGCGAGACTTTCACGAATCGTGGTTCGCATGGCGGAGCCATCACTCGGACGTAAGTCACTCTGTTCGCACAGCATCCGCAGGCATGACCACAAGCTGAAGGATCTTTGATTGCAACAACCATCGGTCGAGCATTGCAGGCGATATTGTGGCGATCGCGGACACGAACGCGTTTGTACAAAGGAACTTCACAAGTCACGATTTCACCAAATGCCGGTGGGTGGTGCGGATGAATCGGAGCTGGCAGCGGAGCAGGAATCGGATAGACCCCAACTGGTGGCGCCGGCAACGGTGGAAGTATCTGTGGTCTGGTCGATGGAACCGGTAGCGGCAACACGGGCAGGTTGTCCTGAACACCACCACGGAAACTCACATGACGCGAGTTGCGGTGTCGGTTTCTTTCCAACCGCTCAAGCCGCTTCAGTTCGGCAATACGATTGAGTCGAGCCTGATACTCGGCCCGCTCGATCGCACGCAAACGAGCCGCGTCACGATTAATAGACCGATTTGACCGCGCGATGTCGTCGGCACGGTGGTCGCAGGAACTGCGGGTGACTGTGTAAGCCTGATGTTCGAAGTCGCGGCCGAAGCCCCTTGACTGATAGCTGGCAGGGTGGGCATACACGTGTCGGCTGTTACCCTGAAGTGCAGACAGGACCTTAACGAGGTCATTGCCTGATGCTGGTGAGTCAGACATGACCAATGTGGTGATGGCGGTAAGTGTGAGTGCAAGTTTCTTCATTGGTCCACTCCTTCCTGAGTGTCAGTATTGTTGTTCGTTTTGAACCGATGACTTAATTGGCACGTTGAGGACCAAAGAGCGTGAATTCGCTAACTCACTATCCAGTAAAGACTTACAAAGACAGTTGCAAATCCTGCACTGCAGTCATTTCGAACACACATGGTCGTCAGACGCGACATTCGAGCGTTAAATTGTGACCATATGAGGACTACAGGCACGGGACCGTGCAGACTTAGGAGAGGGAACCAGCCGTGAGTGGGATAAGTAGCCTTAAACGCAGAGCGAAGGGACATCTTGGACCCCCCGTCCGGTTCCTCATCACACTCCTGGCCGTGATGTGGGCGGTTGAGGTCGTCGACCTGTTCACGGCATACAGATTCGACGACTGGGGCATTCGACCAAGGTCAATGTGGGGTCTTGTTGGTGTTGTTTGCTCCCCGTTTCTACACGGCGGCTTCACACACCTCATCGCCAACACGATCCCACTGTTCATACTTGGCGTCGTGATCGGCCTGCGTGGGCTTCGGAACCTTGTGGATGTGACACTGATTGTCGGCTTAATTGGCGGCGCAGCGGTCTGGCTTATGGCTCCGAAGTACGCGTCTGGTACTCAGAACTTTGCGGTTCACATCGGGGCCAGTGGGTTGGTGTTCGGATACTTTGGCTATCTCATCACGCGTGGTTTCTTTGACAAGAGTGTTCGCTCGTTGTTGGTCGGCGTTATTGTCCTCCTGACTTACGGCGGCTTGTTCTGGGGAGTTCTTCCGACTGACCCCGGTGTTTCATGGCAGGGCCATCTGTTTGGCTTTATCGCCGGCGCGATCGCGGCCAGCACGCTTTCAAAGCGCACCAGTTCGTTTTCAATCGAATGACAACCAACGAACTCACAACGGATTCAGTGAACCAACGACACCAGTTCGCGCGACGTGTGGTTGCGGGGTCTGCAATTCTTTTGATAGCCGCGACGAAGCCGCTATGGTTTTCCATGGGTGAGTTCCCGCAGATTCCATTCTTCGAGTTTCTCTGCGGCGTGCCGCAATGGTGTGACTGGCTGTTGAGTGTTGCTTTGCTGATCTCGCTTCTTGTCATGCTGATCACAAAAGTTGATTCACGGCAGAACAGGCTCGCCGGAGCGGGAACTATAGCTTTGACGATCGTCTTGATCGCCCTGAACCAACACCGACTTCAGCCATGGGCGTGGTTCTTGATCCTTGCGACGCTGGCCACGTCTGCGGATGCAACGTCTGCTCTCAAATGGATGCGATGGTTGGTTTTCGGCGTGTACTTCTTTTCCGGGCTGTCCAAGGCAGAGCCCACGTTTGTGAACGGTGGCGGCAATTGGCTATTGGACGGTCTGCTGCAACCGTTCGGTCAGAACCACACAATGTTCGCGAGAGAGACGCGGCGTCTACTGATCTATCTGATGCCTGTCGGCGAGATCGTGGCGGCGTTCTGTGTGATCGTCCCACGCCTTCGGTTTGTCGGGTTCTTCCTTGTACTCGCCATGCACGGCGCATTGCTGCTCGCTCTTGGTCCGTTGGGATTGAACCACAAACCGGGTGTGCTGCTTTGGAACTTTGAATTCCAGCTGCTGGCGTTTCCATTGCTTTGGAACGCGGCACACATCACGTCGCAGGTGAAGACTGCAGAATCGAAGCTTGCAGGTTCGCTTGTCGTACTCGGTGCGATTGTGCTGCCTTGTCTTGGACAGCGATGGCTTCCGATCGTGGACCAATGGCCCAGCTGGTCTGTCTACGCCACATGGGCTCGTTCTGAGAACCCTGTAGAGGTCGTCATCCGCAGCGATTCATCAGACGTTCGCATTCCGACAACCGCTTTCGGTTTCTTCGACTATCACCGAGTTGACCTCGACCAGTGGTCGCTTGAGGCGACAGGTGCACCATTTTATCCGTCTCGTCGATTTCGTTTCGGAGTAGCTAGAGGGCTACTGCAGTTCACGGGGTTCAAGAACAGCATGGTGCCGATGAACCAATTTACCTCGGCCGACCCTACCGCACCTCTCGTCATCACAGACTCTGGTGGAAGGACGATTGACGAAGCTGCGTCAGCCTTCGCCTTGAATACCAAGCCACGAGTGGTTGAGCCTTGGGTTCTCGCCGATCCGCCCGAAGGAGAGTATCTTCAGTGACTTACCATCCACGGGTTATCGATCAATCGGTTCGGTTCAAACTCGCAGGCGACGCGGGACTTCCAGAGAACGCATAGTCAAAGGCGATTTACCCGAAGGAGAAAGATGAACCGTTGCCAGATGGCGAAGATCGTTCGGCAGCCATTCAATATCGACCGGTTCCTCAAGCCCAGCCAATCGAGCAAGTGACTGAACGGCATCGCGAAAGCAAATTCGTTCGTGGGCCATCACCAACCAAAAGACATTGCCTTTGGCCAAACACATCCAGCAGCGACCAACTTGTTGGCTATGGTCGATTGAGAGCGAAGGCGACCGATCGTCGTGATTCGGGCAGCAAGCAAAAGCTCGAAGCCCTTGTTGAACGACACGATCGTATCGCGATGCGGTGCGTTCGAAGTCAGTAACTTTGCGCACGGCGATAATAAATTGCTCGCGAGAGCCCGCTTGTTCCGTCTTCATATTGGTTCCATCCGCGCCGACTCCATGTCAGCAGCGTTTTCCTTTTGTTAATCCCATTGTGCTGCAACGCAACAGCGAGTCAAACCGACCTCAACCCAAATCCTGATAAAGACCAAATCAGGGATTGAGCCTTCTTTCGAGCAACCACCCCAAGGAGAAGCAATTAGGGCAATGAAGCCGATTGCCGGAGCTGCGAAAAAGTAAAGATTCCGGCTGCAGTTGGGTTTCTACCCCGACGCCGCAACAATCACCCGGGCCACACCCCGCGTGCGGCCTTCGACTTTGGCAATCAGAGCCATGGTCGTTTTGAGCCGTGACTCTTTTGATGGACAAACTGGTGAGCGAAAGCGAACAAATCCTTCTGGCCCTCTCGGGTATTTTCGTGCTCGGAATGGGCGGACAATGGGTAGCCTCGCTGCTCCGGATACCGTCGATTCTGGTCCTGTTGGCAACCGGAATTATTGTGGGGCCCGTTTTTAAGCTCATTCAGCCGGACGCGTTGCTGGGCGATCTAATTCTGCCAATCGTGTCACTTTGTGTCGCGATCATTCTGTTCGAGGGCAGTCTTGGCCTGCAGATCAAGCAGCTGAAGGAAATCGGCAGACCCCTGTTCATGCTGCTGTCGGTGGGTGTCCTTATCACATGGGCTATTTGCACCGTCGCCGCAGTGTTCGTACTGAACTTCGAACTACCAATCGCATTGTTGCTTGGTTCCATTCTGACCGTCACCGGCCCCACAGTTGTCGGACCGATGCTGAGCCATATTCGACCGACGGGGAAGGTTGGCCCAATCGCTCGCTGGGAAGGTATCGTTGTCGACCCCATTGGTGCGGTCTTGGCTGTGCTTGTCTTTCAAGCGTTCGAGTACGTCCACAACGAAGATTATTCCGGAGCTGTTTGGGTCGGAGCGGCCGGGTACCTGACGACCATTGGTTTGGGAATCGTTATCGGAACTGTGGCTGCGTTATTCATCGCGTTCCTGTTTCGTCGTCACCTGGTTAGCGATCATCTGCAAAGCCCGTTTGCCTTGATGGTTGTGGTTGCTGTGTTCGCATTGTCGAACCTCGTTGCTCATGAGTCAGGGCTGGTGACGGTGACCGTTATGGGCATCGTTCTCGCGAATCAGCGATCGGTTTCAATCCGGCATATTATTGAGTTCAAAGAGAACCTCAGCGTCCTGCTGATTTCGACCCTGTTCATACTGCTGGCCGCACGGCTGGATCTGGCGGACTTTCAGGAGCTCGGCTGGAGAGGTATCGCGTTCGCAGCGATCGTAATTCTGATTGCCCGTCCAGTAAGCGTTTTGATCTCGACAATCGGCAGCGACCTATCCTTCGCCGAACGTGGATTCCTGTCGTGGTTGGCTCCACGCGGGATTGTCGCAGCGGCTGTGGCTTCTGTCTTCGCGCTGGAACTGGGAGAAGGAAACGACTTCGTAGCCGAGACGTTCCTTGTGATTATTTCGACCGTGCTGGTTTACGGAGCGACTTCTGGCTGGGTCGCCAGGAAGCTGGGGCTTAGCGTTCCGAATCCGCAGGGACTACTCATCGCCGGAGCCGACGACTTCGCGCGAGCTGTTGGTTCTCAGTTGCACAACCTTGGTGTGACTGTCTGTCTTGTCGATCGGAATGCCCAGAACATCCGGAAAGCTCGGATGGATGGAATGCCCACCTTCTATGCCGACATTCTTTCAGAAGCTGTTCACGAAGACATCGACCTCGGCGGCATCGGGCGATTCCTGAGCCTCCTACCGAACGATGAAGTGAATAGCCTCGCTGCAGAACACTGCGGCGAGGTATTCGGTCGAGCGAACGTCTACCGGCTGCCCGCCGTCAGCGAAGGCAGCGCGCGGACTTCAGCATCCAGTTCCGTTCATACAGGTCGGGAACTGTTTTCCCAAACCGCGACGCACGGGTTCCTGACTGCTCAACTTGAAGCGGGTGCTCAAATCAAAGCCACAACGCTTTCCGACGAATTTGGCTGGGACGATTTTGTTTCTGAGTATGGCGAAGACGCCTTGGTTCTCTTCCGAATTCAAAACGGAAGCGTCCAGGTTGCTGACGCCGACCAATCTGCCAAATCAACTTCCGGCCAGACGATTGTTGCCTTGGTGAATGCACCAGCCGCTGTCTAGCGAGTTCATTCCGGCTTCACGCGCATCAACGACTTGCTGGTTCGGATAAGCATGTCCGATCCGATTGTTGCCGGGCTTGCCATGATGTCACCGTCGAGTTTGTTCTTAGCGAGTGGCTTAACGTCACCACCATTACCGTTGATGTCGTTCAGGCTGTACACAGTCAGTAAGCCCTCTTTGCTACCGATGTAGAGTTTTTCATCAACCAGCAGCGGTGACGCCGAATAGTTTCCGTTGACTCGAAAACGCGATCGTTTCTTTCCGGTCTTTGATTCCAGAACCGTCATGATGCCGCGGTCGCCCAGTGAATAAATCAAACCATTGTGAGCGACGGCAGTAGGCATCGTGCTTCCACCTTGTCGAGCCGTCCAGACGATATGAGTCTTGGTCACATCACCGGTCCCACTCGGATTCACCGCAACCAGCGCCGGTCGCATGAATCCTGTTGAGCAAATGACGAGGCCAGCGTCGTAGATCGCCATGGGCGTTGTTGAGAAGCCGTTACCACAATCGGCTCTCCAGATTTCACGACCAGTCGCAGGTTCGTAAGCGCACATCCACTGTGCACCGGGCAAGACAGCCTGAAGCTGACCATCGATTTCGATAATCAACGGAGTGCTGTACGCCTTTTGATACTCACCGTTGGTCGCTCGCATTTTGGGACGCGGTGTTTTCCAGGACGGTGTTCCATCCTTCAGACTAAGGCCTGTGACAAACTGTCTGTCGATGCCATCGAAAGCAAGTATGACAATGTCGTCGACGATCACCGGTGAACTGCCCGGCCCAACGCTGTGATCGACGATCAGCGTGTTCTGTTCCCAAATTTTTTCACCAGACTCGGCGTTCACGCACCACGTTCCATAACTTCCGAAATGGCAAACGACCCGATCACCGCTGATGACCGGAGTGGGCGAAGCATAGGAGTTGAGGGGATGGATCAGTTCTGGCTCACTGACATTCTTCAGCAAGACATTGTGGAGAATTTTTCCAGTCTTGAGATGAACACAAACCGCACGCAGCTTCACAGAGCCAGCTCCGGTTTTCATGTCGGCGAATTCAACTCCCTGCTTCTTCTTCGCGAGGAATTCAGCTGACGCTGGTTGAACATCAGCGGCAGTAATCCAGATGTTGTCGCCTGAGTAAACCGGGCTGGACCACCCGCTGCCTGGAATCGCGGTCTTCCAAACCGTGTTCGATTCCGACACTCTCACCGGCGTACCGGCCGCATGCGCGACGCCATCGCCACGGACTCCTCTGAACTGTGGCCAGTCATCGGCTTGGGTTGCAGCCGAAAGAAGTGTGAGAGCCAAAAGGCAGGTCGTTAGGCGAAAAGACATCCAAAGCCTTCCAAGTGTTTCAGCAGAAATGGTAAGGCATCATTCTTGTTGCTGTTGGCTCACCGTCAATGCGTTCCTTTTCAGTGTGAACTACATTGCACTTTCAATTTGTCGATTCGACTCTGCCTCAAACCACCAGTTGGAACCAAATATGCCTGCGAAACCCAAAGCAGACGATGTCGTAAAGATCTTCAAAGGACTTGCGATTGCAGCGTCACGAGCTCAATCGCTGGCCAAAGAATTCGGACGCGAAACACTGAGAGAGAGCCTGTCTCGGCACCAGCAGGATGCAGTCCGCCAAAGCCTGCTGGACGTTGAAAACGATATCGCTTCGTTGCTCAAAATCATGACAAAGCCGAAGAAGTAGATGTGGCCGCAGGTGGCGTTGCCGCCCTAAAATCGGGCAGATGAAAGCACGGTCAGACAATCAGTTGTATGCATCGTGCGGTGATGAGGTCTTTTGGAAGCAGGTTTTGAGATAACTATGGCAAATACCGCCGATCTTGGGGCCAATTCTCGAGCATCCTTCCTGAACGGCGCAGCGCTTGCTCAGTGAGTGAGTGGCATGTCGGGCAGACTGCCGAAACCGAAGACAGACACTTTGCACTCTTGAATTGTGAGCAGGCAATGACAGTCGGAAACTGGAATGGAACAGGTCGACAGGGTGACTGGGAACTCGTGGGAACCTACCCCACGATGGAAACCGCCCGAGCTCAAGTCGAAGCGTTGCAGCGAGAGGGCGTCGAGTCTCGGATCACCATGATCGAAGGACTCTGCGTGATCGCTCGAGTGGGCAATGCAGAAGATGCTGCCATTCTGATCGCGTAATTGATAGCGATCTGGACGGCTGTTTCGCGACCCGTTTGCGCGGAGCATTACACCAAGCGGTAGAATACACTATCGCTTTCGTCCGGTTACTCTTCCGGCCGACTTGCTGTTCCATCGCTAAAGACTGCCCAGATGCCAAACTGGATAACGGTCGCCCAGCTTGAAGAGATTCCAGCTGGAACCGGCAAAGAAGTCGTCGCCGACGGCCAGATTATCGCTGTCTTCAATATCGATGGGCACATTCACGCGATGGACGGCATCTGCCCGCACGCGGGCGGCCCAGTCGGCACCGGCAAAGTCGAGGGATGCGTCGTCACCTGTCCATGGCATGGCTGGCAGTTTGACGTCACTACCGGCCAGCACATGCTCAGCCCCACGTTGAGCCATCCTACGTTTCCAGCGAGGGTCGTGGACGATTCCGTCCAGATTCAGCTCCAAACATAGCCTGCCGGCAACCGCCTGAGCCACTATCAGTCCCGCGGTTCGGTAATCGTCAAGCTTTGCGGAGCCGGCAATTTCCGGTGCGAGCCACCGGATTCGCTCGGAAGTCACAATCACCAGATTGGCACCGTTGCTTCCCGGCTTTCGACGGCTACAATCTGCCTCTCGCGGCGAACTTCGC
>JBGCDN010000678.1:0-16286 GCA_045105495.1 Planctomycetaceae bacterium | reverse complement strand
ACCAGCCGCGTTCAAAACCCGCGATAAGGTGCTAGTGGCTTTCTCGCTTGGAACGTAAACCAAGCTTGGGCTTATTGTCGCCCCGAACCGGAGGTTTAGCAAATCTTGCACTCCGATCTACTGCGGGTATCCTAGAGTTTTGAACTAACCGGAGCTGAGTCTTGATGAAATTTGGTCGGCATCTAGCCACGGCGGCCTTTGCCACCTTGCTTGTTTTGTTTTCTGCTACTGTGTTTGCACAGGACAACTGGCCCCGATTTCGCGGTCTGAACGGTGTTGGAACAAGCGATCAAAAAGGATTTCCGACCAAATGGACCGCTGACGACTACGCTTGGAATATTAAGTTGCCCGGCAAAGGGCACTCGTCACCGGTCATCTGGGGCGACAACGTTTTCCTGACCAGTGCGGTCCCGTCGGGCGAGAACTCAGAGCGCCTTGTTCTTTGTCTGGACGCAGACAGCGGGGCGACGAAATGGAAACGAAACGTCGGGCTGGCTGCATCTCATCTTCACAAGAAGAACAGTTGGGCTTCGGGATCACCAGCGACGGATGGGCAAATGCTGTTTGTTGCGTTCGCAGACACGCAGCAGCACAAGCTCGTTGCATTCGACTTCAATGGGAAGTCCGTTTGGACCTGTGACCTCGGCGAGTTCCAAAGTCAGCATGGACAGGGATCGTCGCCGATTGTGGTCGATGATTTGGTCATTCTGCCAAACGATCAAATGGGACCGAGTGAGATTGTGGCGGTTCACAAGGCAACCGGTGAGATCGCGTGGCGAACCGAGAGAGCGATTCGGAAAACTTCCTATGCAACTCCCATGATTTTTGACGGGAAATCCGGCCGGCAGCTGATTTGTGTGAGTGGAGCCAATGGGATTTGTGGGCTTGATATCCGGACTGGCGAAATGAAGTGGCAGACGGAAGCCTTTCCCATGCGAACAGTTGCGTCTCCAATTTTGGCAGGCGGACTTGTCTTCGCTAGTTGCGGTTCAGGCGGTCAGGGGAAGTTGATGTTTGGCGTTGATCCGGAGGCGGACAAATCTTCAGACCGTGTTAGAATTCGACGTCAGCGGACTCTCCCTTATGTACCTACACCCATTGAACACGATGGCCGATTGTACCTGTGGACTGACCGTGGCGTCGTCGTTTGCCTGAATGCGAACGATGGATCTGAGGTTTGGGCCGGTCGCGTCCGAGGGAACTTCAGTGGTTCGCCAATTTGTATCGACGGCAAACTGTATTGCATGAGTGAGGCGGGCGATGTTGTCGTGTTAGAGGCTGGAATGAAGTTCAATTTACTTGGGCGAACTTCGCTCGGTGGGGCCAGCTATGCGACTCCGGCGGTTGCTGGTGGCCGACTTTATTTACGAACCTTTGATCGGCTGATGTGCCTCGCAGCGAAAAAATAGCAGGAGACGAATTATGCCAGCCTGGCCCGGAGGACCATGTCCGCAATGTGGCGACGACATGCCCGAAAACCTCATCCACTGCCAATCCTGTCGCACGCTCTTGAATTCGGAGTTGAAGGCAGACAGTGTAGAAATTCCCGCGTTCATTCCGCTTCAGGAGATTGAAGCCATGGTCGATCTGGCTCCCAATGGCAACTACGTTCTGTGCGGTTCATGCAACAAAGAACTGCGAGTGCACAACAAGTACATCGGCCAGCGAGTGCAGTGCAAGTTCTGCACGTCACCCTTCGTTTACGATGAAGCGATTGAAGTGACTGCGATGTATGGCAAGTGCCCGCACTGCACCGAAGAAATTCGAGCGGCGTTGAAATACAGCGGAATGAAGGTGGCTTGCAGACACTGTGATGGAAAAATTCAGCTGTGAACGGCGACCGTTCGTTCTGCGGCTAACTTGCAGCGATGAAAATCGTGTGGCTGAATGAAAGAGAAGTCATGCGAATCGCGGTCCTCTTTGAGTACCCAACTCTATGGGGCGGCGAGCGTTCGATGCTTGCCGCGATCGATGCCATAACAGATCGCAATATCGAGATTGTCGCCATCGCCCCGCCGGACGGTGCTTTGGCGAACGCGATCGCAGAGCGAGGTGTCCAGCATGTCGCTCTGCAAACTTTCGATCAGACAGGAACCCGACGTCCACGTGAAAGTGTCGTTCCTGAACTCCAGACAGTCATCGATTCGTTGTGCCCGCAGATTGTTCATGCGAATAGTCTGTCGATGAGTGTTCTGACTGGACTGCTCAACAGTTCGGTTCCGCGAGTTGGTCACCTTCGAGACATCATGAAGCTCTCGAAGAATGTCATTCGAATATTGAACCAAAACGACCATTTGATTGCGGTGTCACATGCGACCCGCGACCACCATGTCGACCAGGGCTTGGAACCAAACAAGACGCATGTGATTTACAATGGCGTTGATCAGAGGCAGTTCCGTCCAGCAAGCATGGGCACATGCATCCGGCAGGAGCTGGGGCTCTCAAAGACGACGCAGCTAGGAATTACCGTCGGCCAAATTGGCTTGCGAAAGGGACTCAATACGCTGGTGAAAGCGATTGAACTTGTCGCCAAAGAGGTAGCCGACATCCACTTCTTGATTGTCGGACAACGCACCTCGATGAAGGCTGAGAGTGTTCAGTATGAACACGGGCTAAGAGAGTCTCTCGAAGTGTCCGGGCTTGATCATCGTGTTCATTGGCTTGGCTGCCGAGACGATGTTCCGCAATTGATGAACCAATCGACCATGCTGGTTCACTGCGCGAATCAAGAACCGCTTGGGCGGGTTCTTTTGGAAGCGGCGTGCTGCGGACTTCCGATCATCGCCACAAATGTAGGTGGAACGGCAGAGATTGTCTCGGATGGAGTTACAGGTCGGCTCGTTGCGAAAGGCGATCATTTGGGGATTGCCCGGGCGATTCAGGAACTTGTGAGCGACTCGAACCTGAGAGAACAGTTTGCCACTGCCGGAATGGTTCGCGCGGCTGAGGTGTTCGATATTGGCGTGGCCGCGCAACGACTCACAGATCTGTGGTTGTCCGCAAACCACAAGTAGCGGTTCTTCGGTCGCTGGAGACATGCCCGAATTGGCGTAACGCTGGTTCATTGAGCTTCGCGTTCAGGAGTTCGGGGTCTACTGTCCAATGAAAACCGTTGCGTGTCCAAAGTGTAAGGATGATCTTTCGATCAGTCCGTCTCGATGGCGTTGGTACGAGTTTCCGCTTTGGTTTCTCGCGAAAGTGCCGGTCCGTTGCCGATCTTGTGGAAGACGCTTCTTCTGCAGTCGCTTCGGACGAAGTCCCGTGTAAGGAAGCGTTCCGCTTCACCGGGTGCGGCAGCGATATTGGGATGGTGGTTTCCCCCATATCCCATCGCCGCATGGACGGCTTCTTATCCATGCTTGCAAGTCGCGAGCTTATGGTCTGATTTCTTCTGGCTCGGTGTTGTCTGACTCAAGTGGTTCTTCTGGTTCGTTTGTTTTCTTGCTGGCAAATCTGACAGATGCATCTTTGTCTGTGGCTATGGAGTCGATGAACCGTCGTGGCATCCGGCATGTGACCGTAACCTGGTTCTCCTCGTACGTTCGATCTGAGATTTCGCCATGAGCTTCAAGGAACGAAAGCAATTTGCCATTCCCGACACTCATTTCGATTTCGGCTTCAACGTAGCCTTCACCCAGTCGGGCTGCGACTTCGGGAATCAGTTTGTCGATTCCGATACCTGTCGCGGCACTGACTGTAACCGTATCTGGATGATGTGCGCGAAGGACATCAATGAGGGATCGGTCTTCCACGGCATCGACTTTGTTCAGGACAAGCAGCATGTTGTCTGTAGCGACACCGATTTCATCGAGAACCTGATTCACGGTATGAATCTGCCGTTCGGCTTCCGGGTGACTGGCATCCACAACATGCAGCAGCAAGTCCGCTCGCCGCGCTTCTTCCAGGGTCGATCGGAATGAAGCGACCAGGTGGTGCGGCAGATTCCTTACGAACCCGACGGTATCGCTAAGCAGAGCCGTACCCCAATTCGGAATCTCCCACCGGCGAGTTCTGGTATCCAACGTGGCGAAAAGTCTATCCGCGGCAAGCACTTCCGCTCCGGTCAACGCGTTCATCAAAGTGCTTTTGCCAGCGTGGGTGTAACCGACGAGAGAAACCGTAGTCTCGTCGCTTCGCTTCTCGACCGTGCGTTCTCGTCGTTCTTCCACCGAACGTAGTTTCCGCTTGAGTTCTGATAGGCGTTTGTCGATCAGGCGGCGGTCCGTTTCGATCTGCTTTTCACCCGGGCCACGACCGGTTCCGATACCACCTTCGATTCGCTCCAGGTGAGTCCACATGCGCTTCAATCGCGTCCGGAAATACAGCAACTGCGCGAGTTCGACCTGTAGCATCGCTTCGTATGTTCGCGCGTGGGTGGCGAAGATGTCGAGAATCACTTCGCTGCGATCAACGATGACTGTCTTGAGGGCCTCTTCGAGATTCTTGCCTTGAGCTGGTGTGAGGTTGTTGTCGAACACCACGAGTTCAGCGTCTGTCGATTTGATCAGCATTTCCAGTTCTTCAATTTTCCCGCTGCCAAAGCAGGAAGCTGGATGAGGATGCTGTCTGAATTGAACCAGTTCTCCGACGACATTGACGCCCGCGGTCTTCACAAGTCCTTTTAGTTCGTCCAGTACTTGGTCTTTGGGGAGCGGTCCAGTGTTCGGCACAACAGCCGCTAAGACTGCGCGTCGTTGTTGAACTTTGAGTTCTTCACGTTTGGGGTCGGCCAAGGTTGCTCCCTGAGTCAGAAAGAATGTGCGGATTGCACCTGCCCAAGCAGTTTACGTCGGCTCAGAGGCTGCAACAATCTCCGGTCAGACATCCACGTATGCAAAAGGTTCGCTCCCTCTTGCCCCAACGCTCTGCAGGAACCGAGAGACTCGTGACAAAGACAGCAGTTGCCCTTGTGAGCGGCGGACTCGATTCCGCCACAGTTGTAGCCATCGCTCGCAGCGAAGGCTTCGAAGTGACCGCATTGTCATTCGACTATGGACAGCGTCATCGGTTCGAACTGGAAGCTGCCACCAAGGTATGCAAAGCCAACGAAGTTAAGAACCACATTGTCTACCGACTTGATACAGCGGTATTCACGGGTTCTGCCTTGACCGATGGCGCGGACGTTCCGAAGGGGCGGTCTGGTGATGAGATGGAAGCAGGAATTCCGATTACCTATGTCCCTGCGAGAAACACTGTCTTCTTGTCTGTCGGTCTTGGATTGGCTGAATCGATGGATGCCTTTGACATCTTCATCGGTGTGAACGCGGTCGATTACAGTGGCTACCCCGACTGTCGACCAGAATTCGTAAAGTCGTTCGAGGAAATGGCAAACCTGGCGACCAAGGCTGGTGTCGAGGGAACCGGACGATTTCGCATTCACACCCCGCTGATCTCGTTGACCAAGGCCGAGATCATTCGGACAGGCTTGGAACTGGGAGTCGACTATGGATTGACCCATAGTTGCTATGACCCGGTCGGGGATGTCTCCTGTGGTCGCTGTGATTCTTGCCAGTTGCGCCTGAAGGGCTTCGAAGAAGCTGGCGCGGTTGATCCAATTCCTTATGTCGATTAGCCAGTCTCGATTCCAGCGTCCGGCTTCGAAATGACGTGATTCAGGTCGATTCCTGCGAAACTGGCTTCTTTCTGGCGGCACGTTTCCCCGTCACGTATGCTCTTCGACCTCCCGCGGGAGGGTGAGTTTGATCTGTGGATCAGGCCAACGAAATTGGCGAGAAGACAATGTTGATTGCGGAAGTGTTCGAATCGATTCAGGGAGAGGGGCCGTTCGCCGGAACTCCATCGATGTTCGTGCGCACCAGCGGATGCAATCTTCGTTGCTCATTCTGTGACACTCCCTATACGTCGTGGAATCCGGAAGGAACCAAATACGATTGGGAAGAGATCGCCACGCTCATTGCGGCGGGGACCATGCCACACGTTCTGTTGACGGGCGGCGAACCCATGTTGGTCGCGGAACTTGAGCCTTTGTCTCGGGCATGCGAGGCGTTGGGACGTGTGGTGACTGTGGAGACAGCGGGAACCGTGTTCCGCGAGATGCACTGCGACCTGATGTGTATCAGCCCAAAGATGTCGAACTCGGTTCCCGAAGATGATTCATGGCGTGAACGTCATGAACAAACGCGGTTCAATTCCAAAGTGATTGGCCAACTGCGAGATGCGTACGATTGCCATTTCAAATTTGTGATCGATACGAAGTCAGACGTGAGCGAAGTCAGCGACTACGTGAGTGAACTGTCGATCGAAAGCGAAAAAGTCTGGCTGATGCCGCAGGCGACGACGAGAGAAGAACTGGCTGCGAAGGTTGACTGGGTTCAGCAGCTGGCCAGTGAGAGTGGGTTCCAGTTTTCTTCGCGGCTGCACATTGAAGAATTCGGAAATGCTCGCGGGAAGTAGCGGGCGTTCGTCCTACTTCGTCATCTCAGCAATCGCGACGCTCTTCACGCTACGGTGGAACGGACTAATCCATTCCAGCCAAAGGCTCTTCACTTCATCGAGAGTCGATTCGTCTATCCGATGCTGTGTGGCCGGCACGAAACAAACACTCCCGGAAAGCTTCTGCGCAAACAGTTTTGTTCGCGCTGACTGACTGTGATCGCCGACAAACATCAGCGAGGCTTGCTGCCCTACAGCGTCGGCCAGGTCGTTTTCTGACGTGATTGAAACGAACTGGATTTCGGTTTCTGCCGGCAGAGCTGCTCGAAGGTCAGTGGTCGGGAGGCTCGACACAAGCGACCCGGTGTCCTGAAGCACAACGACTTGTTGTGAATAGCCAGATTGAACCAGTTTCTGAACCGTCGTAATGTGAGGCAATGCTCCAGCTTCAGCAGTTTCAGATTGAGGGTGCATCAGGACGATCGCATCAACTGTCTGTGGTGAATGAAATTTACTGAGCGAAGAAACGTAACCCAGAGAGAAGCCAGCAGCCGTTGCAGCGAGACTGAGCAGCAGAATGAATCCGCCGGTTGGGAATCGCAGCGGACCATATTGTCTTCCACGCACAACGCCAAAAACGACGGGCATTAGTAACGTCACCACATGAGCTGGCATGGGGACACCATCTCGAAGCGTTCCCTGTCCAATCGCGCGGTGAATCGAAATAGCGTTGGCGACCGCGATTGCGACCAAGGTCATGACACCCAGAATCGCGGCGGGGCGAATGAGGTTCGGCAGGCGATGCGTCAAGCAAAATAGCATCAATGAAATGCCAACGAACGCCAACAGACCACGTGCAGCCTCAGGTGGGCAAGGGCTTAGATCAATCCAGCCAAAGTCTGCAGTTGATTGGTTGGTGATCAGTGCTCGAAACGAATCCAGCAGGCAAACGGCGGCGAAGAATCCGGCGATACCTCGCGAGATCCCAAGCCAAATCGGACCGTCTACGAGGTAGCGATCGATGTATTCCGTTGCTGGAGCGGGTTGATTCATCCTTGAACCGTTACACGCGGCTCCGGGCGGACGAAATTGGTTTCGCCTGGCTAGCCAGCGTTCTAGGCGGCACTTTCGAGCAATTCTGCAAGTTCTGCAATACAGAAATCGATGGAAATGACCGCCTGCTTGAAGTTGGTGTGCGTTGAAGCCAGTGGAGCATCTGCGCGAAATTGGTCTGCGGCTTTTCTTAGGCGACCGATTTTCTTGGAAAGCATTTTCTGATACGCAGCCGGGTCGCCAAGGCGTGTTTCCAAAGCCATCGCGGTGTCGAAGACCGAACGGACGATTCCCATCAGCTCCGGGAAGTCTTCGACTTCTTCGCAGTGCTTGATGAATGTGCGAACCATCCATGCGTTCGCCATGATTTTCTGGCACCGGTCAACGGTTGTCTCATCGAAGGCCACTGTTGTTACTCCGATTCACTGTCATAGGAAATCAACGTGCAGACCTCATGAGGGGCAAGTTTTTCGCGGCCGGGAATGAAAGTGAGTTCGATTAGGAAGCCACAGCCAACGACAGTGGCACCGGTTCCTTCAGCCATCTTCATGCAGGCTTGCATGGTTCCCCCGGTTGCCAGCAGATCGTCGATCAGCAAGACGCGATCGCCTTCACCTACAGCATCGACATGCATTTCCAATGCGTCCGAACCATATT
Organism: Planctomycetaceae bacterium; assembly: GCA_045105495.1. Taxonomy (GTDB): domain Bacteria; phylum Planctomycetota; class Planctomycetia; order Planctomycetales; family Planctomycetaceae; genus CAYNWT01. The sequence goes on along the minus strand of JBGCDN010000678.1, from coordinate 8,183 downwards.
CAAGATCGTATTCGAACTTCAGTTTTTCGAACGGTAACTTGCCCGGTTTTCGAACCGGAACAAAGGACGCTCCCAGTCGCAGTGCAAGCGGGGCAGCAAAGATGAACCCGCGGGCTTCGGCTGCAAGAATTTTGTCGACCTTTGCATCCTGGTATCGTTCAGCGAATTGATCGATGACGTAACCGAAAGCCTTCGGAGAAGCGAGCAATGGGGTGATGTCACGGAACATGATGCCCGGCTTTGGAAAGTCAGGGACATCTCGAATGTAGTCTTTAAGGTCCATCGTCGGTCTGCTCCGGTTGTTGTTCGCTAAGTTGTTCCAGTCGATCCGAACATTCTCTAATGAGCTCAACGACTGCTGTTTTTTGGCTCTCGCTGTAGAGGTCAATCAGTTTCAAATAGATTTGGGCAGCGCCGTTGGGGTTTTCGTCTTGATGCAGTGATTCGGCGAGCTGCATTTGCTGAGAAACAAAGTCTGTCGTTAAGTTCTCGCTGGCGACTGGTTGTATTTCCTGTTGAAGATCCTTGGCGATCGAAATCAGGTACTCGTACTGTTCCTGTCCTTCCAGCAGTGCAATGACAGCATTCACTTTTGTACGGGCAGTTTCCAGATCTCCGTCTTCGGCTAGTTGGACTACCTGACTTAGCAGTCGTGTGGGTTCATCTTTTGGCGGCTTCAGCGGCTTGCGGCCACGGGCGAACTCTCGCGAGTTCGCGTACTGTTCGATTTGGGCCAGGTAAGATTGAACCTGAGGTTCCCAGGTCTCTTTGTCTTCTGCGATCAGAGGTTCGAAAAATTCAGTTCGTGCGCGAAGCCAGCCGTTGCCGGGGCCGTTGGCCATCAACGCTTCGCCTTCAGCAAACCGGGCTTCTGGTGATTGGTCGTCGGCACCCAGAAAGTAGAAGCCGCCGGCAATCACCAAGGCCAGCAGTGCCAGCAGGACCCAGATGTTATTTAGGGCGCGGCTGATCGGCGTGTCTTTATTTGCGCGTTCGATTTCCTCACGCATGAGGTCGCGCATCATTGTGGCCGAACCGGGTCCGGCTGGAATAGGATGATCGGTGACGTCGGCCGCGCTGCCCTGAATGACGGTCTGGCTGAAACCTCGTTTGGGCAAGACAATCGTGTCGTTGCCAGCTTGCTGAGCCACGTAGTCTTCGCGACCCCGAACGGCTTCCAACGCTTTCAATGTGACGAACGCATCAGGGAAGCGTTCTTCAGGATCCTTCTCCATCAGGCGAAGGAGAACGATCTCAAGCTGATTCGGAATGTCAGGCGAGTAACGCGATGGCAGGTCGAACTGACCGTAGATGTGTTTATGAGTGATGTCGCTGGCGGTCTGCCCCGTGAATGGAGGACGACCAGTCAGCATGACGTACATCACCGCGCCGAGTGAGTACAGGTCGCTGCGTTTGGTGGTTCGCTTGCCCGCCGCTTGTTCCGGCGACATGTATTCGGCGGTTCCAACGATACCACCCGTTTTGGTTAGCCGCGTACTGGCGAAGACGTGGGCGACGCCAAAATCAGTGAGCTTGATAACACCATCTTCACGGATCATCAGGTTGGAAGGTTTGAGATCGCGATGAACCACACCCGAGTTGTGAGCCGCTTTGAGGGCTGAACAAATTTGGGTTGTGAGATCGATCACCTCACGCCACGGTAGCTTGCGCTTTCGACCAAGCAGACGCGTAAGGGTTTCGCCATCAACGAATTCCATGGCGAGGTAGTAGGTGCCGTCTTCTGTTTTTCCGTTGTCGTAGAACTCGACAATGTTCTTGTTCTGAACCTTCTTCATCGCTTCGATTTCGCGTTCGAACCGACTGACAAAACCACCCTCACGCGCCAGTGAGGCGGGGAGTACCTTCACGGCAACGGTGTCACCGGTTTCCTCGTGATGAGCACGGTAAACAGTGCCCATACCGCCGGCGCCAACTTTTTTGTCGATAAGGTATGGGCCAACGCGTTCGGGATTCATAGCAGTTTTGATCGAGACTGAAGCTGCGTCAGTTTATCGCGGTCACCGGGTTCTGTCGTGTCAGCTTCCGTCCATAAAGCCAACGCAGGAGAACCGGTAGCATCACAAGGTCCCCAATAAGTGCTCCCACCATCGACAGGCTAAGCAGCACGCCGAAGTAAACCAGCGGAACGAAGTCGGACAACGTTAGCACCAGGAAACCGGCGATCAAAGCAATGTGAGCAAACACGAGAGCCCGACCGACACCCTGATGGGTGTCGCGGATTGCCTCGTCGATCGACTTCGTTTCGAGAGCTCGCCGAAAAGCACTGATGTAGTGAATCGTTGAATCGACAGTCAGGCCCATCGATACGCTGGCAATCATCGCAGTGCCAATGTTGACCGGTGTACCAAGCCAGCCCATGGTTCCGATAACCAAAACGATCGGGAAGATGTTTGGAATCAGCGACAATAGTCCAAGCGTCACACTGCGAAACGCAAGTGTCATCATCAGGCTGATACCAAGAGCGGCCCATGCGAAGCTGACAATCTGATCGCCCAGCAGGCTCTGAATGACGAACGTTAACAGAACGAACATACCGGTCGCGGTTGGTGGTTCTTCTGGGTCGTCGAGATCACTGAATTCAGCTTTCGCGAGTTCGTTGACACGTTCAATCAGCGCGAGCTTATCCTCTGATCGCTGTTGTTCGCGCGAACGCAGGACGATTCGCATGCGACCATTTTCAATGTCGTAGAGGCTGGGCACGAACTCCGCATGCAGGGCCTTGAGGACAATGAGACGACCACGGATGCTGGTGAACGCTCCAAACTTCAGCTTGGGCAGCATGTCCATTCCGTCCATGAGTGAACCCACTTTGATAGCCGGCTTGCCGTCTGGCCCTTTGATCTCTTTGAGCCGATTTCCAAAATTTCGGACACGATCGAGATACGCCTCATCGATTTCACTGAGCGGCGGAGCAGGGAAGTTGACCTCCCACGTGCCCGCTCCCCCCAGTTCGCTTTCGAAGAACTCAAGCGACTGGACGATGTCGCTGTCTTTACTGAAGTTCTTGCTGAAGTCCGTTTCCATCCGCAGGCGAAACAGCCCGGGAATTGTGGCCGCCATGATCAGCAGGCCAACTAACCAGAGTAGCAGTGGTCGTCGCGCGATCGCGTTCGAGATCCGAGTCAGCAGTTTCGACAACGCCTCTTCAGCGGGAGCTTCGCGCGGAATTGGTCGCCGCTTGCCTGCCAGAATTCCGCCCGGAAACAATAGGGCGAAGACAATAAACGCGACCATCGATGCGAGCCCCATCATGAGCCCAAAGCTGCTGACAGGGGTGATCTCGCTGGATAGCAATGCCATGAAGCCGACTGCCGTTGTGGCACAGGTCCAAAACACTGGAGCGCCGAGGTCGCGGAGTGTTTGGCACATCGCTGCTTCGGGTTCAAGCTTATTGCGCAGTTCGCGGTAGTGAACGGTCACGTGTGTGGAGGTCGCGATGACGATGATCGTTACCATCGAATTCAACATCGAGCTGACCATGCTGAGTCGAATTTGGGTGAGAACCAGCATTGCTTCTGTGCAAACGATCGTGGCGATGACCGCGGTGATCGGGAGCACAACCCATCGTAGGTTTCGAAACAAGAAGAAAAGAACGCAGGACAGAATTGCCAGGGAGACAACGAACAACTTCGATCCATCAGCCTGGACAATGCGAAACATGTCGTCGACCTGAATCGGTTCGCCGACGACGTATGCCGAAGGTTTGTGTTCTCTGGCAACTTTCCGTATGGCTGCGATCGTCTTCGTTCTGGCGGCGTCGGTCGGCTCGATTCTGAGCTGCAAGGACTGGTTCGAATCTTCGTCCGATTCATCAATCCCTGATTGCTTCTGAGGCTTGGTAGTCAGTTCGCTGATTGGCTGAAGTCTTAAGACGATTGCAGTGGTCATACGGTCTTCGCTTACCAGGACGTTCTCAACGACTTTGAGAACCAGTTCTCGGCGGAAGCGAAATTTCAATGCATCGGCAAGGTGTTGCGTGCTGACAGCGTTAACGCCTGGAATCGCGTCAAGTTGATCGCCAAACGCGATGATTCGCTTTCGAGCTTCTTCTGTCAGGGCGATCGAGTCTTCTGGATCGTTTACCGGTTCAAACAGATTCGGTTCTCTCCAGGCGACAACCGCAAATTCATCTCCACCGAAATGGCTCTTGCTACGGATGAACTCCAGGAGCCGCTCATCGTCTTCGCTAAAGAGTGACTGAATGTTTTGGTCGAACGACAGCCGCCGAGCGATTGGGTAGCACAACGCTGGGATGAGAATGACAAATGCCAACCAAAGAAAGCGATATCGCGCGAGCGACTCGACGGCTCGTCCAATGAGTTGTCGCCCCCAGTTTTCCATGAACTCGCGTTCTTCTCTGCGCACCAGTTTTGGGTGTGACCTGTCGGTGCCGAATCTCGGACATTAGCACAGCGTAGCGGTTGTAGCGAACAGCACGCGTTCCAAACCACACAATCGCGACAAGCTGACCTTGGGGATTATGGCGACTGTGGGTTTTTGGCAACGAACCGTCAAAGAATTCCGACGCAACGATTCTGCGCGACCTATGTTTTCTACGAACCTGCAACAAACGCTGGCGTGTCCCAACGACGCCAGAACCTAAGGAACAGTCAAATGGCGCCGGTCAAGAGCCCCTCACGCGGAACCAATCAAAACGACTTCGAAGCACTGAAGACACATATCCACGGCAAGCTGGTCGAAAAGCTTGACTTAACTCGTCTGTCAGACCTTGAAGGCGATTCGCTTCGTCGAGAGATTCGACTGGTCGTCGAACATCTGTGTGATACAGAAAACCCACTACTGAACCGATCAGAGCGTGAGCGCCTGATTGAAGAGGTTCTGGACGAAACATTCGGTTTCGGCCCGCTTGAGATTCTTCTCAAAGAAGAAGGCGTGGCCGATATCATGATTAACGGCCCCAAGAATGTGTTTCTTGAAAAGGCCGGTCGTGTCATTAAGTCGCCAGTGACATTCCGCGACAACGAACACCTGATGCAGATTCTTGACCGAATCGTGTCCAAGGTCGGTCGTCGAATCGATGAAACATCGCCGATGTGTGACGCACGTCTGCCGGATGGTTCTCGTGTTAACGCAATTATCCCGCCGCTGGCTCTGGATGGTCCTTCATTGACCATTCGTCGTTTCGGTTCGAACCCACTGACTTTGGAAGACCTTCTGAAGTTTGGAGCGTTCACGCCAGAGATGGTTATGTTTCTGGAAGGAGCCATGAAGGCTCGACTGAACATCATCGTTTCGGGCGGTACTGGTTCTGGTAAGACAACCTTGCTGAACACTCTGTCGAGCTTCATTCAAAACGATCATCGAATGATCACGATTGAAGACGCGGCAGAGCTTCAGCTTCAACAGGATCACGTGCTCCGGCTTGAAACCCGACCGCCGAACATCGAAGGCAAGGGGAAAGTCACAGCGACAGACCTTGTGAAGAACGCCCTGCGTATGCGTCCTGACCGAATCATCATTGGTGAGTGTCGTGGTGCTGAAACGCTGGACATGCTTCAGGCCATGAACACTGGTCACGAAGGTTCGCTGACCACAGTTCACGCGAACAATCCACGTGACGCCATCGCTCGTATTGAAACCATGATCAACATGTCTGGTATCGAGCTGCCACTAAAGGCCATTCGTCAGCAGATCGCTTCCGCTGTGGACGTCATCATTCAGGCAAGTCGCCTGCAGGGTGGTCCACGTAAGGTGACCTACATCACGGAAGTTGTTGGCTTGGAACAAGAAACACTGATTATGCAGGACATCTTCCGATTCCACAGTGATGGAATCGATGAAGACGGGCGAGCGTTCGGTCACTTCGAAAGTACTGGTGTTCGACCTTCATTCATGCAGAAGCTGGAAGCTGCTGGCGTACGCCTTCCAGGCAACCTGTTCGCGCAGCGTGTCCTTGGTCGGTAGTAGTTTCCTCTCCCCTCCAGAGTGTGATTTAACTCAAGAGTAGAATTATGGATCCAGTAATCCTAATTTCGGCAGCCGTGTTTCTCGGCGTTGTAGCTTTGATCGCCGCAGTCAGTTTCATCATGAAGGACATGGGTTCTTCAAAGGCTGAGAACCGACTAGCCGTCATGACAGGGCAGAAGTCTGCGTCAGCATCGCAAGGTGTGTTGAAAGACGACCTTGTGCGTGGCGGGTCTGCCGGTCTTGCTACGATTGCAGGCAAGGTCGCAGATCGGTTTGGCAGCCTTCCGAAGTTGTTTCGGCAGGCTGACGCACCGCTGCGGATCGATACGTTTCTTGGGATCTGTATTGGAACCGGCTTGCTGGGTCTTGCTGGTTCCATGATCGCTCGAGCTCCGTTTGCTATTCACCCGGTTGCCTTCGTGATGGGAGCAATGCTGCCTTGGGGCTGGCTTTTGTTTCGGCGTAAGCGACGGATGTCACGGTTCGAGTCGCAACTCCCAGACGCACTTGAGCTGATTGGCCGAGCCCTTCGTTCAGGGCACAGTTTGGCGTCGGGACTGAACGTTGTCTGCGATGAAATGCCTGAGCCAATCTCGACAGAATTCTCCGTCGCGTTCGAAGAACAAAACCTTGGGATTCCAATTGAGAAGGCACTCAAGAACATGCTGGACCGAGTTCCAAACCTCGACCTTAAGTTCTTTGTTACGGCTGTTGCGATCCAGCGACAATCTGGTGGTGACCTTGCTGAGATTCTCGACAAGATTGGTCACATCATTCGCGAACGTTTCCAGATTCTTGGTCAGGTGAAAGCCTTGACTGGTGAAGGTCGTATGTCGGGGATCGTGTTGATGGCTCTGCCTATCGCACTGTTCTTTGCCGTCTACTACCTGAACCCTGAATACATGATGTTGCTGTTCACCGAAGAACTGGGACGAAAAATGATCTTCTTCGCGTTCATCCTCCAGCTGATTGGGGCATACGTGATCAAGAAGATTATCGACATCAAAGTCTAATCCGACTGCAAGCTGTTTTAGAGATCGCAAATCAGTCGAAGAGTGGATAAATCATGAGCGAAGACATCATCATCATGCTGGCTGCATTCGGTGGCATTTCCTGCACCGTCATCGCGCTTGGCAACATGTGGGGCAAGAAGACAAACCGCGCGTCTGAACGCTTGCAGGAGCTTGGCGGATCGGTCCGCGGTGGCTCGACTCGATTGGGTGGTGACGACCGTGGTAAGGTCGGCAACCTGATGGATAAGGCTGCTCCAAAGCTCTCGAAGGCGCTTGAGTCTACGAGTGAGCTCGAACAGGACGCTTTGAAAGTTCGACTTGCGAATGCTGGGTTTAGCCAGCAAAACGCATCTCAGGTCTTCCTCACAGTGAAGCTTGGGATGTTGGTCATTGGCACGATCTTCGGAATTACCTACGGGCTTGCATCTTACGGAATGACGCGAGGCAGTCTCGGAGCGTTAGTCATTGGCGGTGGACTTGGTTTCTATCTCCCAGAGTTGATTTTGTCTTTGATGAGGTCAGATCGGCAGGGCAAGATTTTCCTCCAGATGCCAGATGCTCTCGACCTGTTGGTGGTCTGCGTGGAAGCCGGGCTGGGTCTTGACGCGGGAATGCGTCGAGTAGCGGAAGAATTGGATGACGGTGCCCCTGAGGTGTGCAATGAACTGCATACAGCCAATATGCAACTACAGATGGGCAAGCCTCGTCGCGAGGTTCTTCGTGACCTTGGCGTTCGAACCGGTGTCGATGACATGCGAGCCTTGGCGGCGATTCTGATTCAAGCCGATAAGTTTGGATCGTCCATCGCGGCCGCACTTCGAGTTCAGTCTGACAGTATGCGGATCAAGCGGAAGCAGATTGCTGAAGAGAAAGCCGCCAAGACTGCAGTACAGATGATTTTTCCACTGGTTCTGTTCATCTTCCCAGGCATCTTCGTGGTGCTGGTTGGTCCAGCTGCGATTCAGATGGTTAACAACTTCCTGACTCTGTAGTACGAACAGAGAGCAATTAAAGACTACAGCAACGTGGGATGCGGCCTTCACAAAGGGGCGCATCCCTTTTTCATATCAGGCCAGTCGTCATGCGAACCTTTAGTCTAGGGAGACTCTGGCGAACCCGCTGGTTGAGACGAGGCTTCATTGGCATGTCTGTCGCCATGATTGCGACGTTAGCTTCGGTTTCCGTTGCACCTGTTGAAAGCCGATGGCTGGTTGCAAATGG
>JBGCDN010000677.1:0-3201 GCA_045105495.1 Planctomycetaceae bacterium | reverse complement strand
TTAATTGGAACACGTTCAATGTCGGCTCGGTTACCAATGGTCGTCTTGCCATAGTTGTGCCATTCGAATGCGGCACCCATCATCCGCTGCATCAGAATCCGCATGGGGCTGTTCTCGCCCGATTCGAATTCATTGCGAACGACTGTCATTTCCGACTTCAGATCCTTCTCAGCGATGAAGCTGTTGATCATGCGATCGGCTTCGAACTTAATACCGAACTCAAGGTTCTCGGCTGTTGCAGGAAGCCCTTCGTAGTAGTTGGTTCTATCCAACCAGGTCGTCCCATTAATCGGCTGCGCGCCGCGGCTGGTTAGCTCTTTGGGAACATCGGCATAGGTCGGCGTGCCTTTGAAGACCATGTGCTCAAGCAAGTGAGCCATACCAGCTTCGCCGTAGCCCTCGTGGCGTGAACCAACAAAGTACGTAATGTTGATGGTTACCCGGGGACGAGATTCGTCCGGGAACAACAACACTTGCAGGCCATTGCTAAGTCGGTACTCAGTAATGCCTTCTACTTCAGTAATCTTCTTTAGTGTGGCGTCCTGCGCGGTTGCCAGCGACGTGCTGAACAGCACGGCAAGCACCGTGATGGTTCGTGCAAATGACATGGTCTGCCCTTTTTGGAGAATCGGTCGGCGAGCCCGGGATGGTAACCTCGGCGACCATCCGCCTTCCAGTAACCTCGACGCGGGGGAGTTTCCAGCCACCCCGAACTGCGTTGCACTTCCCGCCGGCCCGCTGCCCGTTCAGGCAGAACAAACACTTCTTATCGACGGATCGGCGTGCTTTGGATTACAGCGTGAAGCAGGTGGCGACTTCTCGGTAAGCGGCAAGTGTTCGCGGATGGTGGTTGTGCCGCGAATGTCAGGTTCGATTGGTTCGACGGTTTCCGTGTCCTAAGCGAATGCAGGGATAACCAGGAACAGTGGGGCGAAGCCAAAGTTGCACGACTCTCCCGAGTCGTGCAACCCGCGGGCGTCTCCGCTCGGAGAGCGGAGGTACTTTTGGCGGAGGTACATGCCGAACTCATGACAGCACCTCGTCGATATCGCCGGTCGCTTTGTTGAACTTGTCCGTTTCAACGTCGCCAAATTTGTGCAGCATCGTCGTGAACAAATTCGCGAGCGGAATCCATCGATGTTGTTCTTCCGGCATTGCGTGGTGCGAACCATGTTTGAACCCGCCGCCAGCCAACAGCACGGGCAGGTTCTTGTTGCCATGAGAACTCGCTACCCAGCCAGCACGATTGTGTGGTCGAGCTGTGATTTTCCGTCTGGCTGAGTGACCGGTGGGATGTTGACGCCTGTCCGCGTCCAGCCGATCACGCTTGGGTAATCGTCTCCATCGACCCTCGAATGGAATCGGTGCTTCGAGCGCCACACAAGTTGATTCGCTCCGACTTCCCGATTGTGGTATCCGCCGATCCGATTCCATCAGTCTGAAAATCAGTCCAGATGCTCTCCAGATCCCGAGCGCCTGCCCCAGCAGCGGTCAGCGATTGGCACAACATCAACAGAGTCACCCTGCGATATCACCCCGAAGGCAGGTAAATGGCACGAAAAAACCGCTTCCTGCAGTCCTGTACAACAGGATGCCGAAAGCGGTTAATGGGCGATGAGGGACTCGAACCCCCGACATCTTCGGTGTAAACGAAGCGCTCTAGCCAACTGAGCTAATCGCCCGGAGAACGGAGTATCCTTGAGAGACACCGTTCTGGCAAGAGAGTTCGTGCTGACTTTTTTTCGTGGCGGAATCAACGCCTGATCACCCGTGACGAAGTGGTCTATGGCAGCAAGCAGAGCCCTTATCTGGATGGCTTACCTGGAGTATCAGCGCAGGTTTGGTTCCAGCATCGGTGTCGCGCAATGTTGTCGGGCGTTGTTCAGCGGGTTGATGAGACTAATATGCTTTAACGGTCACACATCACCTGAAAGGCGAGTCCTGTGTTCAAATACCTGTTTGCTGCCGCTGTTATTGTCAGTGCGAATCCTTTGTTGGCGCAGACATCAGAGGTGAAGCTCCCCGATCTTCCGCATGCGATCACAAGCTTCGGTGCCGCCACAACAAAAGATGGCCATCTCTACGTCTATGGTGGGCACAAGGGCGATGCTCATCATTACAACGTTGAGGGGCAATCCAATTCGCTGCTGCGATTGAACCTGAAGAAGCCTGCCAAATGGGAACCGCTTACAACGGGCCCTCGACTTCAAGGCCTGGCTTTGGTCACCGATGGCGAAAGCCTCTATCGCGTTGGCGGTTTCACTGCGATGAATAAGGGCGAAGCTGAGCAGAAGTTGAGCTCTCAAACATCTGTGGCTCAGTTTAGCCCGAAGACGAATCGTTGGACGGATCTTACTCCGCTTCCAGAGCCGCGCTCATCGTTCGACGCTGTTGTGCATCAAGACAAGCTTTACGTGATTGGTGGCTGGAATATGCAGCCCGATGGAACCGACTGGCTGTCCACGGCTTGGGTTGCTGACCTGAAGGCGTCGCCCTTGAAATGGAAAGAACTTCCAAAGCCTCCGTTCGAACGACGTGCGTTGTCGCTGGCAGCAGTGGGAGATTCGGTTTACGCGGTTGGCGGTATGACGAAGGAGGGGCCGACAAAATCCGTAAGCGTGTTCAACATCAAGAACAATACGTGGAGCGAAGGGCCGGAATTGCCGGGCAAGAGTCCGATGTCAGGCTTCGGTTCGTCATCGTTTACGATTGGTTCGCGATTGTTCGCCAGCACGTACGACGGCAGTGTTCTTGAGCTGGCTGCTGATGGGAAAAGCTGGAAGACGTTCAAAACGCTTTCTGAGGGAAGATTCTTCCATCGAATGGTTCCGATGAACAAATCTGCCTTGTTGCTGATCTCAGGGGCCAACATGGAAACCGGCAAGTACGAGGATGTCGTCACAGTTTCTATCGACTAAAAAACGCCGTTCACTCGGGACCAGCGACGAACAGAAAATCGCGTTGCGGATGATTTTCGCTTCAAAGGCGTTCGTGGACTTGCGGTAATTTTGGAAGTTCCCGGAACTGCCCTCGTGCGTAGTTGCAGTGACTGTGCGCTTCGTCATTATGGTTTGTGACACGTAACTACGGGTATCTCACCATGAAGCTGCAACTGATTGTCGTCGCTGGAAAAGATCGCGGGCAAACTTTCGAACTCAAGGAAGGTAGTGCCACTCTGGGGCGAGGCGCTGATGTGACTCA
>JBGCDN010000676.1:0-2570 GCA_045105495.1 Planctomycetaceae bacterium | reverse complement strand
ATGCATGGAGGCAGTCATGGTTCGGGAATTTGCTGCAGGTCTTGTCGCAGTAACGCTGGTGATATCTGGTTGTGGCGAATCGAAAGTCCCAGCGACTTCTGTCACCATAAGTATGGAATCTGAAGAGCCTACCATTCCTGAGCAGGATGAACCGCTGGTAACTGCGACGACCGAGCAACCAACAGTGGTGGTCAAGCTGAACCAGGATGCATCTCCACCAGAGACTGCATTCGATCGACTCTGCAAGGCCTACACCACCGGTGACGCCGATGGGTGGGCTGCCGCAGAGAAAGAGATTCTGGACGCTGGATCCGCCGCGACTCCGTCCCTTGTCGCCGCGTTGACGGATGGAACCGAACATCAGCGTGAGCTGGCGGCCAGTTTGTTGGCTCAGACTGGCGCGATTTCTCCGCCGGCGAAGGCTGCTTTGAGGAAGGCGATATCGGATGAATCAGCATTCGTTCGAGCGAATGCCGTGGCCGCGCTGTGTGCGATTGGCGATGTCTTTCCCGAATTGATCGCAACCATTGAAGAGCTGCTGGGCCGCGAGGAACAGGAAAGCAAATTGATGGCAATCATGTCGCTGGGGAACCTCGGTCCGGCTGCAGCCAGTTTAGTGCCCAAAATCATTCCAGTGCTCGACGACTCCAACAGTGAACTACGTCGCGCGGCGACAGCCGCTTTGGGGCAGATTGGTGCGGAAGGCAAGGTCGCTCTTGAGAAATTGCAGGTCCTCGCTGCGGACGATCCTGACGCCGAAATTCGTCAGTCGGCAACAAACTCGATTGCCCTAATCCGTGGAGAGACCGCTTCTGACAAGGCGGATTCTACGAACGGCGGTCGGACTGAAGTGATTCCAGCCAGTTCGAGCAAAGAGATTGACGAATAAACGGTCGATTTTCCAAGCTTTTGCTACCAGAACTTGCGGCGAAGGGTCTTCCACAATCATCATTCCAACATCACGACCGCACGCTTGATGCAGGGGCGGTGCTGATGTCTCAGGAATCTCCCAACGATTCCAGAGCCTTCTCCGTACAGATGGTTGATGTTGATGAAAGAAAAAAAAAAAACGACTGACTCCGACGAATCGGATGCCGAAAACCCCCTTGATGGGGCTGGCGACGCCCGATTGGTAGAAGAGGTCCGCCGTGGGAATGTTGATGCGTTTGGCGATCTCGTCAACCGCTACGAAGCCCGCGTACTTCGTGTTATTCGTAGGTTCGTTACCGATCAGGAACAATCACGCGACCTGGCTCAGGAAGCGTTCATGCGATCGTTTCGGCGTTTGGATCAATTCGATCCCTCTCGTCGGTTCGGCCCATGGCTGTTTCGAATCGCGGTGAACCTGACATTGGACTACCTAAGAAAGAAGAAGCGGCAGGGTCGGTGGTCACTGTTTAGCGAGAGCAGTGCCGAGCGATTGCCGGACCCTCCATCCGAGGATCCACGATTGCAAGCCGACCTCAGCCAGGAAGTGCGAGCAGTGCTGGACCAGATTCCAGAGAAGTATCGAACGGTTCTCGTGTTGCGAGATCTGGAGAACTTCTCAACATCTGAGATTGCTGCGATCACCGATCGCAAGGAAGCGACAATTCGATGGCGGTTAGCCGAAGCGCGACACCGCTTTAAAGACATTTGGGAGAAGCGTCTTCAACAGGACGCCGAACGCTCCTCAGAATAAATGCGAGTAAACGATGCACTGTGCTCAAGCACGAAACCTTGTTGCTTTGCTGATTGGCGATGACATCGGCGACTCTGATCGTCCCGAGGTCGAACGTCATGTTGCCGAGTGCAGCGGCTGCAAGGCATATCACGCTGGGTTGATTCAGACTCAACAGCAATTGTTGGCAGTTGCGGCTGAGCCTCTGGTGAAGGCTCCTGGCTTATGGGCTGACTTGCAGCCAAAGGTTCAGCTTGCGAGCCAAGGGCGATCGAACAAGCAGTTTAATGGCTGGGCCGCAGCCCTTGCCGTCGCTGCCACGGTGATGGCCATGTTTGCGATCTCCAGTGACATAACGCCGGTGCAGTCTGCAAATGATGCCCCGAAATTTTCTCCATCCGCCTCCGCTGTAGGCTTTGAGGCACCGGGACAACCGAGACGCATTTCTTCTGATGAAATCGATCGTCAGGAATTGCGACGTCTGCAAGATCTTAGGAACGAAACATTCTGATTCGACGTTTGTCGTTTCAATCAAAACGTCTCCTCGGCCCGCCTTGTTGGCGGGTCTTTTTTAATGCGCTCTGTGCCGGATTGATTCGGCAGCATGCATTCCATCGCTGTACGGTCTTGAGATTAGAACCCGTTGAGAAGCATCGGCGTTTCCAAGGCTGGTCAAAATATCGACCACAGTCCTGAGTCGCTGTTCATCAATGTCGTTGCCGAATCCATCTGGTTCAATGAGGACCGGGAACGGTGTCCCACCCATCCGTGCACCAAGCTCAAGGATATGATCGCGACCTGCCAGGCTTAGGTCGGGCGAATTTGGTTCGAACTCGCCTGCCGTCAGTACGAAGTCGGCTGCTTCGCCATTCGCTTCCATGGCTTCGTAATGAGCCCGAGTGACCGCGCC
>JBGCDN010000675.1:0-10782 GCA_045105495.1 Planctomycetaceae bacterium | reverse complement strand
AGAAAGATTCGTGAGGCTGCAGAGCGGGGAGGTGTCGTCGGGGCAGGTGGGCTTGTTGTCATGCGATCGGTCCAGCCAGTGTCCAGGGTCACTTCTGTCTGGTCATTTTAGGAATGCCAGCCGAGTGAGGGACGAATCATTAGCGTCTGTGTTGGCCATCGGTGGAAATGGGAAACTTCGTTCTCGATCCAGCGCCGCAAAGATGGGACACGATGTAAGAATTTACGAATCGAGTTGTCCAGCCGCACGACTCATGTCTGTTTTGCAAATCTTGCAAGAACTGCCGGCTGAGAACGTTGAAACTGACACGGTGATCGGGCCGGAATCGGTCTTGGCACGATGGGTGGCTGGTTGTACAACCCGACTCATTGAAGAGACATGCGCCAAACAAGGAGGTTGCGGTGCTGGAACCGGACCAAAATCATGATTTAAGGCACGAGATTCGAGGGCTGTTGCATGAGCTCAGTCTTGGACTACAGCTTTGCAAGCATCTCGGTCAGGTAAGCCCAGCCGATGCCGACACTGTCTTGACGTCGCTTATTGAACGCATTGATTCGGTAAGCCGCAGCAGTCTTCTCGACGATGGCTCAGACGCGAACACCTATGGCGACCCGTATGCGACGGTCCTGGTCGTTGAAGACTCTGATCGCGAACGGGACTATTTGGCCCGCTTGCTGCGTGTTCACGGTGTTTCAGTTGCCACTGCCAGCGACGGCTTGGAGGCGGTCGAGTTCCTCAAGAGGCATATCCCCAGTGCAGTTTTGGTTGATATGCGAATGCCCAAGTGCAATGGCCCCGAGCTGATTGAACACTTGAAAGGCGACCTGAAGTTCGACGGCGTCTCAATCTTTGGGTTGAGCGGTTCGACTTCCGAGGAGGCTGGCATCGACGATTCAACTCTAGCAGGTTGGATACAAAAGCCGCTGGACCTTCCAACACTTTTGCCGGTCATGCAAACACTGCAACGCCATTCAGATATGGCCGAGGCCGGCTAAAGAGAATAGGGCTAGCGCTACGGCATCTTGCCGGTAGCGCTAGCAAGACCGCTCAATCGCACGCGGATCCATCCACGTAATTCGAGTTGTGCAGTCTGATTCAGTACGAGCTACTGCGACGCGTCAAAGGCTGTCTTCGACACTAGCGAGTGCGCTCGGGCACCACGCTCATTCGCTCGATTAGCTTCTCAGGATTTGTTGGTTTCGGGAACCAATGATCGACCCCCTGAGCTCCGGTTGAGATACCGAGTTCCTTCGGAGAAGTGCCGCTTACAGCGAGAATTTGCACAGAGGACTGTGCTGTTCGTTGCCTGATGCGTTTAACGGTTTCCGCACCGTCGGTTCCAGGAAGTCTGAGATCCAGAAGTACAAAGTCCGGCAGGTCGCCGTGGACTAGCTGGTTGATTGCTTCATCAGCACCAGAAGCGGTGTGGACGTTGACGCCTCGGTTCTCAAGGTAGCTGGCGAGCAATTCTCGCTGGCGTGGATCGTCCTCTACCAGCAAGCATCGGATCTCTGCTTCGTCTGAAGCATCGAGCGCCATTTGCTGGCGTTCGACTTCTCGATCGATGGATTCAAGGTCATCTACCAGTCTCAGGAAGGTGACGTTAGCGGCATCTACCTGGCCGTTCGCCATCTGCTGGTGGTAGAGGTGGATGCTGAGGTTCACCGTGTTTAGGCGGTTGCGTATGGCGTGAAGAGTTTCGGATGAAGACTCCTCAAAAACTGGGTCCTCAAATCCGGTCTGAACTTCAGAGCGAAGAATGCGAATACCAGCTGGAGCGGTAATGCCAACCTTCGCTTTATTCCGATCTACGCGTAGGATCTTGATAGTGATTCCGACGTTTGGGAATACAATTGATTCGTCCCGGCGGCGCGACAGTACGAGCATTAGATGGTTCCTTCCAAAGGTTTGGCTCGGCTCCTTCCAGCGTCCTGCTGAGTATTCGATTGGTCATCCTGACATCGATTTAATTCGGTTGTCTCGGATGCGCATCAATATGTCAATTCCGTAATCCGCTATATCACGACATTAGAGTATAAGTGCGTACCCCCTTTGTCGTGGCCCAAGATCCAGTAGTATCACCCTCAACTAGTCTATTGAGAAAGATCCATGTCAGACGCAGAGACTCCAGAACAAGAACCGAAGTGGCTGGTTGGTATCGGTGCATCTGCCGGTGGTTTGGCGGCGATTGAAGACTTTTTTGCTGCCACTCCAACAGATTCTGGTCTCGCATTTGTGGTGGTTCAGCACCTGTCGCCGGACTTCAAGAGCATGATGAACGAGCTGTTGGCTCGTCATACGGACATGAAGATTCACTTGGTCGAAGATGGAATCGAGATCGAGCCAGACGGGATTTATCTCATTCCGCCTCGTAAGAACATGGTCATTAACGACGGCAAGCTGATGCTGTCGGAACAGGAGCCAAGCGGCCTTCATTTGCCGATTGACATCTTTTTTCGGTCACTTGCGGAGAACTACGGGCGACACGGCATCGCGGTGGTTCTTTCCGGAACCGGAAGCGATGGGTCTCGAGGTTTGCAGTCTGTGCATGAGTCGGGCGGACTGGTGCTGGTGCAGGATATTGATTCTTCGGGTTTCGACGGGATGCCCCGAAATGCGATAGCGACGGGCATGTCCGACGTGATCTGTGCTCCAGGTGAGATGCCGGCCAAGATTCTTGAGTTCACGTCCGACCCGAAAGCCTTCGTTCGCGGGCAGTTTGATTACCCGGACAACATGGAGGCCGACAATGACAAGATCGGCGTCTTTCGGCTTTTCAGGCATCGATACGGAATCGACTTCTCCCTCTACAAGCCTACGACGATCAATCGCCGGCTTGACCGCCGGGTTCAGCTTTCACGTGCTGGGACGCTGGAAAACTACATCCGAATTCTCGAAGAGGATACGGATGAACTGGACCTGCTGTACCGCGACTTGTTGGTCGAGGTAACTCATTTTTTCCGGGACCCTGAAGCTTTCGATCGGTTACGTTTCGAGCTGGTACCAGAAATCGTTCAGAGTGCGGGCGATGAAATTCGTGTTTGGGTACCAGGCTGTGCTACGGGTGAAGAGGCCTATTCCATTGCCATGGTTTTTCACCATGTTCTGCGAAGCACGGCGGGCAGGCACGTTGACGTAAAAGTGTTCGCCACGGATGTGCATCAGAAGTCATTGGAGGCGGCAGGGGCCGGTGTCTACCGACCGGAGTCAATGGCGAACTTGCCTGAGGAGTCCCGCAAAGAGTACGTCACGAAAGCTGGTGAACTGTTTCATCTGTCCCGAGACATTCGGGAGTTGGTGGTGTTTGCTCCGCACGACATTACAAAGGACCCACCGTTTACTCGGCTGGATCTGATTAGTTGCCGCAACGTGCTGATTTACCTTGAGCCAGACGTGCAAAAGCGTGTCTTGTCGATGTATCACTTTGGGCTCCGCACTGGCGGCGTGATGGTTCTCGGGCCGAGCGAAACTGTCGGCGACCTTGATCGTGAGTTCGAAGTACTCGATCAGCACTGGCGGATTTACCGAAAGCTTCGAGATGTGCGGCTGCCATCAACAGCACAGATGCCGAATGCGTCGGCGTTGTCTCGCGGAATTATTCCCGTTCGTCGCGGTTTCCGGGCCAAGTCGCCTTCCAAAGATTCACCGGTTCATGTGCCGGATATCCTCGAAAGTCTGCTGAAGAGATATGTTCCGCCAAGTCTGTTGGTGAATCAGTATCATGAGCTACTGCATTCATTTGGTGACGCTCGTCGCTTTTTGAAACAACCGGAAGGTGCTCCGACGCTCGATATTCTTCGCATGATTGACGGTGATCTTCGGACAGCTGTGAGTGCTGCAATCCACCGCGCTTCTGCCGACAATGTTCGGATCGTTTATCGCGATGTTCGAATTCGAGACCCCGAAGCAGATCGAAATATCACCGTCGCCGTCGAGCCGTTCTCGCGATACAACGAGAAGATGTTCCTTGTGAATCTTGAAGAGTCCGAACCGCCGACGGGTGTTGAGACTCGCAGCGAGCAGTTCGACCCAGACTTGGGTTCTGATCAGCACATTATCGATTTAGAACAGGAGTTGTCTTATACGCGAGAGTCGCTTCAGGCCACTGTTGAAGAGCTGGAGACAAGCAACGAAGAGTTGCAGTCGACCAACGAAGAGCTGATCGCTTCCAACGAAGAGCTGCAGAGCACGAACGAAGAATTGCACTCAGTCAACGAGGAACTTTACACCGTCAATGCGGAGCACCAGCGCAAGATTGACGAATTGAAGCAGGTTACGGCGGATGTCGAAAATCTGTTGCGGTCCAGTGAGATTGGAATCGTTTTCCTTGATGGGGCATTGAATATTCGCGAGTTCACGCCGGCGATCTCTGAGATTCTGCACTTGATTGACCAAGACGTTGGGCGTCCGATTGACCACATCGCCGGGAATATCAGCACCAGTAAACTCATGAGCGATATTCGTCAGGCGGTTGAACTTGGGGAGACTCTGGAGAACCGCATTTCGACTCGAGACGGCATTCCCTTTCTGCAACGAGTTGTGCCGTATCTAAGTTCTGAGGATGTGGTTGACGGTGTTATTCTGACCTTCACAAGTCTCAAAGCGGTTGAAGATATCACGGCAAGGGCTCGCCAGAGTGGCAAGCAATTGGAAGATCATCAGACCTTGGTCTACGCCGTCTCGCACGACATGCAGGCTCCCTTGCGGCAAATTCGCCAACAGATCAGTCGGTCGCTTGAAGCGTCAGAATCTGGTGACTCACAGGAAGTTGCCGGGGCGTTGGATACGATCGTATCTCGAGTCGGGCGGATGGAAACGATGCTCGATGGGCTGCTTCGGTATTCTCGCGTCCTGACTCGTGGAAGTGCTTTCGTTGATTTTGATCTAAATCAGATTCTGTTGAACTCTCAGGGGGACCTGCGTGGGCTGATTCGATCAACCAATGCACGCATCATCGCTGGCCATCTCCCTGTCTTGCCTGTTGACGAAGCACAGATCGAGAACGTTTTCACGAACCTTCTCGACAATGCACTCAAGTACTGCAACCAGACACCAGTCGTTAGCATTGATTCCTATCGTAACGGCAATGATTGGGTGATTTGCTTCGAGGATAACGGAATCGGTATCGCGCCTAATCAGCATGAGCGAGTCTTCACCGTGTTCCAGCGTCTGGAGTTCAAGTGCGATGTCGTCGGCGACGGGATGGGGCTCGCGATGGCGAGGCGGATCGTGGAACGACACGGTGGCTCGCTGACGGTTGAGTCTGAACGCGGGAGCGGAGCGAAATTCTTGATCAGGCTTCCGGGAGGAATACGAGACGGCAACAACGGAGAAGCGAGTGAAGAGATAGCTTAGTTCGCGTTTCGTGTTCATCCTGCTCAGCCGTTGTCTGATCAGCTGGGGTGATTGCGATGTGCCAGCTCTTGAAGATCGAGGTCAATAAGTTCCCATTTCGCTGGCGAAGACCTTGAGCGTTCGGCACCAAGACCCGAACGAAGTTGGCGATGCTACTAGTCGATAACCTGATGCCTGCGACGGGGTGCGATGATGATCGTATTCGTCGGAGAGCTTACGGTTGGACAAACTAAACTGAGATACTCATGAGTGAGGCAAGAACAGGCCACGTGCTGGTTGTTGACGACGATGAGATTGATACCGAGTCGCTGATTCGCTCTTTCCGAAAGAGACGAATTGCTAACCCCATCCGCGTTGCCCGGGATGGCCTTGAGGCCTTGGCAATCTTGCGTGGAACCGGTGACATCGAGCCAATGTCGGTTCCGTACATCGTGCTTCTTGATCTCAACATGCCACGGATGAACGGGATTGAGTTCCTTGAAGAGATTCGAGCAGACGAAGAGCTCAGGAAGTCTGTGGTATTCATGCTGACGACATCTGACAGCGATCGCGACATCTTGTCGGCCTACGACAACCAAGTTGCCGGCTATATTGTCAAGGATCGAGTTGGCGACGATTTCTTGAATGTGATTGGGATGTTGGACCATTACTGGCGAGTGGTCGAACTGCCGGAGTGACTTGGCCGCTACGAATTCGTTCCGTGCAGGCCCGTCGTCGTCCAGCTGGGCAGTGGATATGCGTTAAATCGCCATTGCTTCGAGATTGGGTGTTCATTGCATCACCCGATGCGTTTGGTGATACTCCCAGACAATGCGCAACAGTGCTATTGCTGCGCGGGATGCACATACGGAGATTGACATGGCGGTGTCAGGAGACGAGTTCTACATAGTGGCGATCGGCTCATCGGCTGGCGGTCTTGTGGCGTTGGAATCTTTCTTCGAACCAGCCCGCCGAAGTAGCGATGTTGCTTACATCATCATCCAGCACCTTTCACCTGATTTCGACAGTTTGATGGATCAGTTGCTGGCGAGAAGGACTGAGATTCCGATCACAGTCATCACGGATGGAATGCTAGTTGAGGCGGGAAATATCTACCTGTTGCCGCCAGGCAAGGAAGCGATCATCACCAGTGGCAAACTGTGCCTCAAAGATCGCTCGCCCGCACGCGAACTTACCTTTCCTATCGATGAGTTCTTTCGCTCGCTGGCACAGGACTATGGCCCTCGGGCGATTGGCGTCATCTTGTCGGGCACTGGCACTGATGGTTCCAGAGGCATCCAGGATATGCACGCCGCAGGTGGCCTGGTAATTAGTCAGGACGAAGAGACTGCATCTTTTGACGGCATGCCGCGTAGTGCTTGTGGAACCGGTGTCGTCGATTTGGTTCTCGAACCTCGCAAGATCCCGAGGGCGATTGAAGAGTATATTCGGAATCCGGAGGTGATCAAAAGTCGTACTCGAATTGAGATGCCAAACTCGCACAGCGTGGACTACATGGATGCGTCCATGCGGCTCATTCTGAACCTCTTGAATGAACGCTACGGTCTCGACTTCACTCACTACAGAGCACCTACGATTGCTCGCCGAATCGAAAGACGACTCACTCTCGGTGGCACTGCGCTTCAGGAGTATGCTGAGAAGTTAAAGACCGACTCCGACTTGCTCGAAGAGCTGTACTTTGATTTGCTGATTGGCGTTACCAGTTTCTTCCGCGACCGCCAGGTATTCGAACAGCTTGAACTGGAAGTCATTCCATCACTCATCGAGAAGCTCGGGCCGAGTGAAGAGTTCCGTGCATGGGTTGCTGGTTCAGCGACAGGCGAAGAAGCCTACTCGTTGGCGATACTTCTCATCGAAGCATTTGAAGCCGCCGACCGCCCTTGCAAAGTACGGATTTTCGCTTCAGACGTTCACGAAAGGTCCCTCACTCGCGCGAGTCAGGGGATCTATCCTCCAGATCGTGTTGCAGGCTTGTTGCCGCACCGACTGGAAAGGTTCTTCGAAGAACGTCCGGAGGGTTTTCGAATCGTTCCGGAAGTCCGGAAGCTGGTTGTATTTACCCCGCACAACGTCATCCACGATGCGCCGTTTACTCGGCTTGATCTGGTCACGTGCCGAAACGTGCTGATTTACTTTAACAAGCCTACGCAGCAGAAAGCACTTTCGCTGCTGAGCTTCGGACTTAAGAGCGGTGGAGTCTTGTGTTTGGGTTCCAGCGAAACTCCCGGCGATTTGATTGATGAGTTTGAAGCGGTTGACAAGACGTCTCGAATTTTCCGAAAGCAACGCGACACGCAGTTAACTCCATCGTCATTTCGATCACTTTCGAATCAGTCGGCACTTAGCAATGCAATTACCCGGGTGCAAGAGCGTAAGCACACTACTGAGGTTTCAAGAACGCAGTCTGCTGCATTGCTTGGGACCTACGATCGTGTGCTGGCCGACTTTATGCCGCCCAGTTTGCTGATTACACGATTAAGGCAGCTGGTCCATACCTTCCGCGGTGCCTCAAAATATCTTGTGCGCAGCGACGGACGTCCTTCGAACGACATACTCGACTGTATTCATAAGGATTTGAAGGCCGCAGTTGCGGCTGCGGTTAGACGAGTTTGCAGAGAGAACGTTGCGGTCTCCTATCGCGGAGTTGAGGTCGAAGTTCAGGATGAAACTGAATCGATCCGGCTGGAAGTCAAGCCGTACAGCGATGAAGAAGATGTCGATCACCTGCTCATCCAGTTCGCGCCAGAGACATCAGGTCCAGTGCCGGTAACCCAGATTCTAAGCACGCCAGCTGCCAACGACGAAGTCGAAGCGTTGGACCGCGAACTACAAATCACGCGCGACAACCTGCAAGCTTCAATTCAGGAACTCCAGGCAACCAACGAACAATATCAAGCATCCAATGAAGAGCTGACGGCTGCAAACGAAGAGCTCCAAAGTACAAACGAGGAACTCCATTCGGTCAACGAAGAACTCTACACGGTCAACGCTGAGCACCAGCGAAAGATTGATGAGTTAACTGAGATGACCGATGACATGGACAACCTGTTGACGACGACCAACGTCCACACGCTGTTTCTTGACGCAGAACTTCGACTGCGCCGATTTACTCCAAGAATTGCAGAGTTCTTCAACCTGATTCCTCAGGACATCGGCCGACGGATCGAATCATTCACAAACAACCTCGTTGACGATGACCTCGTCGATGAAGTTCGTAGTGTGCTCGAAACCGAAAATTCATTCGAGAGAGAAGTCCGAGATAAGAACAGTTGCTGGTACCTGCTACGAATCTTCCCCTACCTCTCGCGAGGAAACGTGGAAGGCGCTGTACTGACCTTGGTTGATATCACGTCAATGAAGGAAGCAAGCGACGCGCTGTTGCGAAGCGAGCAGCGGTTCGACCTTGCCGTCAGGGGGAGCAACGAAGGGATCTGGGACTGGCAGGATATTTCTCAGGAATACATCTGGTGCTCGCGTCGGTTCTATTCGCTGCTTGGCTATGAGGACAGCGAGCTTTTCGAAATGACGTTCTCACTCTGGCGTGACATTCTTCATCACGAAGACCATGACCGGGTCGTCAACGCAATCGAAGCTCACCTGGCTGATGGAACGCCGTTCGATGTCGAATGCAGAATTGAATGCAAAGACGGCCAGTACCGATGGTTCCATTGCTGCGGGGCGGCTGAACGAACCGAAGGTGGAACGGCTACGCGAATGGCTGGTTCCCTTGACGATATCACAGAGCGCCGACATGCGCAGGATGCCGTGCGTTTAGGTGTCGCTCGGCGTGACCAGTTTCTCGCCATGCTTTCTCACGAGCTTCGGAACCCGCTTGCTGCGATCTTAAACGCGGTTCAGCTGCTCGATGTTGATGATGCTGCGGCCAATGCGGCGGTGGTCATTCAGCGACAGTCCCGACAGATGGCAAGGCTGCTGGAAGATCTGCTCGACGTCTCACGAATTACTCACGGTAAGCTGGAACTCGTAAGGCGTCCTACTGATATTGTGAAGGTTGTCGAGCAGGCGCTTGAGATTGTTCCATCACGCGAAGAGCAGGGAATGCAGGTGTCTGTTGAGCTACCGGAGCAGCCATTGGTTGTTGATGGAGATCCAACCCGGCTCGAACAGGTTGTCGTCAATCTTGTTGTGAACGCGTTCAAGTATACGCCTGCTGGAGGCGACGTTGCCGTCAGTGTTGTGCGCGACGACGATTCGGTCGCGGTAACCGTTTGCGATTCAGGTGTTGGTATTTCTCAGGAAATGCTTGGCAACATCTTTGGTTTGTTCGTGCAGTCTGACGAGACGATTCATCGGTCGAACGGTGGCATGGGTGTGGGCCTGACGCTTGTAAAATCCGTGATCGATTTACACGGAGGCAGCGTTGAGGCACATAGTGACGGTCTTGGTCGCGGCAGTCGATTTGTGGTTCGATTGCCACTGATCAAGAAACCCGTCGAAAGTCTGGAGGCGCCTGCTCCTGAACCGACTGAAATCACAAACGTCGTCATCGTCGAAGACATGGACGACGCAAGAGAGATGCTGCAACTGCTGCTCCAGGGTCAAGGCTACGAAGTCTCGAGCGCCGGAGACGGCAGGAGCGGGCTGGACCTCATAAGGCAGGCCCGACCTGATGTGGCGTTCGTTGACATCGGGCTGCCGGGTCTCGACGGCTACGAAGTCGCCAAACAATTGCGGAGCGATTCCGCTTACGACTCGGTTCGACTCGTCGCTCTTACCGGCTACGGACGACCATCGGACCGATTGGCCGTCGCAGACGCCGGCTTCGACGACCATCTGGTCAAGCCGCTGAAACCCGAAGATCTAAACCGATCTCTCCGTCCCAACCGTGCAAAAGCACTCACACAGGACTGACGTATTTCACCGAAGGTTGCTTCGGAGGTTTGGCAAACAACTCGCTGGCGACGAACAGCGATCGTGGTTCGCCTGGGTGCGTGTGGCCTGAGATTCTGATGGCGACGTCTTGATGAGCTGTATCGCTGGGTTGATGGCTCACCAGCGGTTGGACGAGTTTGGCGAATCAGTCAGCATCGACGCGGAAGCCGATCCGGTTCTCTTCCGGTAATTGCTGTCGGGCGGTTGCTTGGAAATCGGATACGGATGTATTGAGATTGGTCTCGTCTCAACAAGAGCGTGGCTAAAGCATCGTTGCTGGCACAGGAGTAATTTGTGGCGAGGAAGAAAAGCAGCAATCGCCTGACCGTTCGTGGGATCATCAAGAGGGGCCGGGTTGAACTTCTTGATGACGTGAAAATTGAGGACGGGTGTCTCGTCGACGTGACAATCGTCGAGACACGAGAAGAGCGGCAGCTAAAAGAAGCGAAGAAGGCTCGACAGTCCGCTCCGAAGCCATTGCGTTTTTGTTTCGTTGGTAAGAAACAGTTCACCAGCGATCCCATTCTGTTTCTG